>DATKPX010000559.1:0-6188 GCA_035523855.1 Allostellaceae bacterium | reverse complement strand
GTTCGTGACGGGAAACGGGCTGGTGCCGACGGGGATGGAGTCGTGACGGAAGGCACCGAGCCTTTCGAGGAGGCGGTGGCGCCGGCGGATGCAAGCGGCAGCCAGCTCGTCGTCGACCTCGACGGCTACGAGGGGCCGATCGACGTCCTGCTCAGCCTGGCGCGCGATCAAAAAGTCGACCTCACCCACATCTCGATCCTGCAGCTCGCCGACCAGTACCTCGCCTTCATCTCCGCCGCGCGGCGGCTGCAGCTGGAGATCGCCGCCGACTACCTGGTGATGGCGGCGTGGCTTGCCTACCTGAAGTCGCGCCTGCTGCTGCCGGAGCCGCAGCCCGACGACGAGCCCTCCGGCACCGATCTCGCCGCCGCGCTCACCTATCAGCTGCAGCGGCTCGAGGCCATGCAGCAGGCGGGCGCGCGGCTGATGGCGCGGCCGCAGCTCGGCCGCGACGTCTTCGCCCGCGGCGCCCCCGAGGGCGTGCCGCTGGTGAAGAAGGCGCAGTACGAGGCGACGCTCTTCGAGCTGCTGAAGGCTTATGGCGAGGGGCGCTCGCGCGCCGATTCCGCGGTGCTGCACATCGAGGCGCAGGAGCTCTACTCGATGGACGACGCGCTGCAGCGGCTGACGCGCTATATCGGCCGCATGCCCGACTGGCGCACCCTCGCGAGCTTCCTGCCGGCCAATCTGCGCGTCGGCCTGATCGGCCGCTCCGCCGTCGCCGCCACCTTCGCTGCCAGCCTCGAGCTGGTGCGCGAGGGCCGCCTGCAGCTGCGGCAGGACAAGACCTTCGGTCCGATCTATCTCCGCAGTCCCCCGATCAGCGAAGCATCCACATGACAGACACTCCGACCGATCCCCGCGCGGACGCGCTCCGCCTCATCGAGGCGCTGCTCTTCGCCTCGGCCTCCCCCGTCGAGGAGGCCAGCATCGCCGACCGTCTGCCGGAGGACACCGACGTCACCGCGCTCCTCGCCGAGCTCGCGGAGCACTACAGCGGCCGCGGCGTCCATCTGGTGAAGATCGCCGGCGGCTGGACCTTCCGCACCGCGCCCGACATCGGGCCGCGCCTCAAGCTGGAGACCACCGTACAGCGCCGCCTGTCGCGCGCCGCGGTGGAGACCCTCGCCATCATCGCCTATCACCAGCCGGTGACGCGGGCCGAGATCGAGGAGATTCGCGGCGTGCAGATCTCCAAGGGCACCATCGACACGCTGCTGGAGGCCGGCTGGATCATGCCCAAGGGCCGGCGCGAGACGGTGGGGCGGCCGGTCACCTGGGGCACCAGCGAGAGCTTCCTGCACCATTTCGGCCTCGGCGAGATCGCCGACCTGCCGGGCATGGACGAGCTCAAGGCCGCCGGCCTCATCGGCGAGCCGCCGGTGGTGTCGCTGCGCGAGAATTCCCAGATGTCGGAGGTGGCACCCGCCAACGCGGCCGAGCCCGAGGAGCCCTCGCCGGAGCTCGACGCGCTCGCCGAGCAGGGCGAGCTGGTGGCGGAGCACGGCGCCGAGCACTGACGCTTGGCACTAATTGCCTGATATAAAAGCCTAATCTCGCGGCCGTTGCGAGCATTCCACGACCCCTGTCCGCAACCCCGCCGTCATTGCGAGCGCGCCTCGCTTTCTGCCATTATCCGCGCCTCCCGCCGCCCGGACCCAGTCCGGCGGCGCCCGGGCAGTCGACAGGACGCCGATGTTCGATTTCGCGTGGTCCGAGTTGATGCTGATCGGCATCGTGGCGCTGATCGTCATCGGACCGAAGGATCTCCCGCGAGTGCTGCGCATGGCCGGCAAATGGGTCAGCCAGGCGCGCGCGGTGGCGCGCGAGTTCCAGGGCAGCCTCGAGCAGATGATCCGCGAGAGCGAGCTCGACGACGTCCGCCGCGAGGTGGAGAAGGTCGCCACCACCGACATCGGCCAGCACATAGAGAAGAGCATCGATCCGAGCGGCGAGCTGCAGAGCGCACTCGCGCCGCCGGAGCTGACGGACGGCACGACGATGCCGTCCACCAACGGCGCCGCCGCCGCGATCGAGCCGCCGGCGCCGGCGTCCGAGACGCCGCCGGCCGAGACACCGCCGACCGAGACACCGCCGACCGAGGCAAAGCCCGCGGAGACATCCGCCATCGCCGAGCCGGAAGCGCCGCCGCAGAAGACCGGGACCTCGGCCTGAGCCATGGCCGATCGCGACGAAGAGCTCGAGGAAGGCAAGATGCCGCTGCTCGATCACCTGATCGAGCTGCGCAAGCGCCTGCTCTATTCCGCGGTCGCGCTGCTGGTGCTGTTCTTTCCCTGCTACTACTTCAGCCAGGACATCTACGGGTTCCTCACCCGGCCGCTTGCCGAGGTGCTGCAGCTCAAGGGCGAGCAGCGCCAGCTCATCTACACCGACCTCACCGAGGCGTTCTGGACCAATCTCCGGGTCTCGTTCTGGGCGGCGTTCTGTCTGGGATTTCCGATCATCGCGAGCCAGGTCTGGATGTTCGTGGCGCCCGGCCTCTACAAGAACGAGCGCCGCGCCTTCCTGCCCTATCTCCTGGCGACGCCCTTCCTCTTCATCCTCGGCGCCTCGATCGTCTACTTCTTCATCTTTCCGGTGGCGTGGAAGTTCTTCCTGAGCTTCGAATCGCCGGGCGGCAACGGCACCCTCGCGGTGCAGGCGATGCCGAAGGTGAGCGAGTACCTGACGCTGGTGATGCGGCTCATCTTCGCCTTCGGCGTGGCGTTCCAGCTGCCGGTGCTGCTGACGCTGCTGGCGCGGGTGGGCCTGATCACCGCGCAGCAGCTCAAGGAGAAGCGCCGCTACGCGATCGTCGGCGTCTTCATCGTGGCGGCGGTGCTGACGCCGCCCGACATCTTCAGCCAGGTCTCGCTGGCGGTGCCGCTGCTGGCGCTCTACGAGGTCTCCATCATCTGCTGCCGCATCGTGGAGAAGAACCGGGCGGCCCGCGAGGCGGAGGACGAGGCGGCGCTGAAAAGCTCGTCCTGAGCGGGATCAAGCGGCCCGGCGATAGACGACGGCCGCCCGAGCCATTATAAGAGCGCCTCCCGATCGACGAGCCGGGCCATGTTCGATCTCAGGTGGATACGCGACAATCCCGCGGCCTTCGACAAGGGCCTCGCGCGCCGTGGCCTGCCGCCGCAGTCGCCTGACGTTCTGGCGCTCGACAAGGGCTGGCGCGAGGCGCAGACGGAGGCGGAGCGGCTGCAGGCGGAGCGCAACCGCCTCTCCAAGGAGATCGGCGCCGCCAAGGCCAAGGGCCTCGACGCCTCGGAGATCATGACGCAGGTCGCCGCCAGCAAGGAGCGCCAGGCGGCGATGGAGGCGGAGGCCGCCGAGCGTCTCCGCGCCGTCGAGGCGCAGCTCGCGGGCATCCCCAACATTCCCGCCGACGACGTTCCGGACGGCGCCGACGCCGACGGCAACCTCGAAGTGCGCCGGCACGGCACGCCGCCCAGCCTCGGCTTCGCGCCCAGGGACCATGTCGCTCTCGGCGAGGCGCTGGGGCTGATGGACTTCGCGCGCGCCGGCAAGATCTCCGGCGCGCGCTTCGTGGTGCTGCGCGGTGAGCTCGCGCGGCTCGAGCGCGCGCTCGCGCAGTTCATGCTCGACACCCATACCTGCGAGTTTGGCTATACCGAGGTCTCGCCGCCGATCCTGGTGCGCGACGAGGCGGTCTACGGCACCGGCAGCCTGCCGAAATTCGCCGAGGATCTCTTTCGCACCACGACGGGCCTGTGGCTGATCCCGACCGCCGAGGTGTCGCTCACCAACCTGGTCGCCGACGAGATCGTCGACGAGGCCGCGCTGCCGCTGCGCTTCACCGCCTGGACGCCGTGCTTCCGCTCGGAGGCGGGCGCCGCGGGCAAGGACACCCGCGGCATGATCCGCCAGCACCAGTTCTACAAGGTGGAGCTGGTGTCGATCGCGCATCCCGACCGCTCCGCCGAGGAGCATGAGCGCATGACCGCCTGCGCCGAGACGATCCTGCAGCGTCTCGGTCTCGCCTATCGGACCATGCTGCTCTGCGCCGGCGACATGGGCTTCGCCTCGCGCAAGACCTATGACATCGAGGTCTGGCTGCCCGCGCAGCAGGCCTATCGCGAGATCTCCAGCTGCTCCAACTGCGGCGAGTTCCAGGCGCGGCGCATGAAGGCGCGCTTCCGGCCGAAGGAAGGGAAGGGGACGCGCTTCGTCCACACCCTCAACGGCTCCGGCCTCGCGGTCGGCCGCGCGCTCATCGCGGTGCTGGAGAATTATCAGCAGGGCGACGGCACCATCGCGGTGCCCGATGCGCTCAAGCCCTATATGGGCGGCCTCGAGGTGATCGGCGGCGATGTTTGACCGGGCGATCGACCTCAAGAAGGCGCGCATTCTCCTGACCAACGACGACGGCATCGAGGCGCAGGGCCTGAAGGTGCTGGAGAAAGCCGTGCGCGCGCTCTGCAAGGATGTCTGGGTGGTGGCGCCGGAGCTCGAGCAGAGCGGCGCCAGCCATTCGCTCACCTTGCACCGGCCGCTGCGCGTGCGGAAGCTGGGGCCGCGCCGCTTCGCCATCGACGGCACGCCGACCGACTGCGTGCTGCTGGCGGTCAACAAGGTGCTCGCCGACAAGCGGCCGACCCTGGTGCTCTCGGGGATCAACGCCGGCGCCAATCTCGGCGAGGACGTGACCTATTCCGGCACCATCGCGGCGGCGATGGAGGCGACGCTCCTGGAAGTGCCGGCGATCGCCTTCAGCCTGCAGTCCCTGGAGCGCGGCAAGCTGCGCTGGGACACCGCCGGCAAGCATGTGGGCGAGGTGCTGCGGCGCCTGGTGGCGCAGCCCTGGCCCAAGAGCACCCTCATCAACGTCAACTTCCCCGACGTGGCACCCGATGCGGTGAAGGGCATCAAGGTCGCGCGCCAGGGCCGGCACAAGATCGGCGATCAGCTCACGGAGCGCATGGATCCGCGCGGCCGGCCCTATTTCTGGATCGGCCCGACGCGCGCCGAGGACACCGGCCGCGCCGGCACCGACCTCGCGGCGGTGACCCAGGGCATGATCTCGCTGACGCCGATCCTGATGGATCTCACCAACACGGACGCGCTCGGCGCGCTGCGCAAGGTGTTCTCGTGAGCGCCGTGCTCGCGAACAAGCAGGCGCGGCTCATCATGGAATTGCGGGCGGCGGGCATCACCGACGTGCGCGTGCTCGGCGCCCTCGAGCGCGTGCCGCGCGAGATGTTCCTGCCCGACACCTTCCGGGACCGCGCCTACGAGAACGTGGCGCTGCCGATCGGCCACGGCCAGACCATCAGCCAGCCGCTGGTGGTGGCGCATATGACCGAGGCGCTGGCGCCGGGCGAGCGCCACAAGGTGCTGGAGATCGGCACCGGCTCCGGCTACCAGGCGGCGGTGCTGGCCCGGCTCTGCCGCCGCGTCTTCACCATCGAGCGGCACCGCGATCTGCTGCGGGCGGCGGAGCAGCGCTTCCAGGCGCTCCGCATCCACAACATCGTCACCCGCCACGGCGACGGCAGCAAAGGCTGGCCGGAGCAGGCGCCCTTCGAGCGCATCCTCGTCACCGCGGCGGCGGCGGAGGTGCCGCCGGTGCTGCTCGACAGCCTGGCCGATGGCGGCGTGATGGTGATCCCCGTCGGCGACGTCCACCGCGACCAGATCCTGCTGCGCATCACGCGCCAGGGCGACCAGTTCCAGCGCGAGGAGCTGTCGCCGGTGCGCTTCGTGCCGCTGGTGGCAGGCCTGCCGCGCGCCACGCCGCGGGAGAGCTGAGCGGCCGGCGCCGTGCGGCTCCCGCGATTGTGACGGTGGGAGCGCTGACATACACTCCAGCGCCATGACGGGTCGGGACCTCCTCAGGGGCGCGCGCGCGTTGCTGCCGATGGCGCTCGTGGCGATCGGCCTCGCGGGCTGCTATCAGACGTCGACGCCGGCGCCGGTGATGTCGGGGACCGCCGTCACCAGCTCGGCGCCGGGCGGCTCCATGGTGACGCCGACCGGCCTCCGGCCGCCCGGCCTCGAGGGGCGGCCGCATCCCGACAGCATCGTGGTGCAGCGCGACGAGACGCTCTACGAGGTGTCGCGGCGCTACGACGTGCCGATCCGCGCCATCATCGACGCCAACAATCTGCAGCCGCCTTTCCGCCTGATCACCGGCCAGACGCTGACGCTGCCGAGAGTGC
>DATKPX010000558.1:0-3871 GCA_035523855.1 Allostellaceae bacterium | reverse complement strand
CTCGAGGCGGCGCGCGAATACATGACTCAGCGCGAGCAGTTCGGGAAAAAACTCGCCGAGTTCCAGGCGCTGCAGTTCAAGCTCGCGGACATGGCGACCGAGCTCGACGCGGCGCGCCTGATGGTGCATCGCGCCGCCGCCAGCCTGGACGCCCGCGATCCCGAGGCGACGCTCCATTGCGCCATGGCCAAGCGCTTTGCCACCGATGTGGGCTTCCGCGTCTGCAACGAGGCGCTGCAGCTCCACGGCGGCTACGGCTATCTCAAGGCGTTTCCCATCGAGCGCTATCTCCGCGATGTCCGCGTGCACCAGATCCTGGAAGGCACCAACGAGATCATGCGCCTCATCATCGCACGGCGGCTGCTGCGATAGCGCTCAGGTTCCCGATCATGAGTTCCACTGACGAAATCCTGCTCGAGCGCCACAACGGCCTGGGCATCGTGACGCTCAACCGGCCGAAGGCGCTCAACACCTTGAGCCTCGGCATGTACCGCACCCTCGATCCGAAGCTGGTGGAGTGGGGCGAGGATCCCGGGGTGCGCGCGATCGTGATCCGCGGCGCGGGCGACAAGGCGTTCTGCGCCGGTGGCGACGTGCGCGCGATCTACGAGGCGCGCCAGCATCCGCGCGGCGCCAGCGGCGACTACAAGGCGGATTTCTTCCGCGAGGAATACTGGCTGATCGAGCGGGTGCACCGGTTTCCGAAGCCTTATATCGCGCTCATGGACGGGATCGCCATGGGCGGCGGCATGGGCGTCTCGGTGAACGGCTGGCGCCGCGTGGTCACCGAGCGCACGCTCTGCGCGATGCCGGAGGTGCAGATCGGCCTTTTCCCCGATGTCGGCGCCACCCGCTATCTCAATCTCTGCCCCGGCAGGATCGGCATGTACCTCGCGTTGACCGGCGCGCGCACCAAGGCGGCGGACGCGCTCTATTGCGGCTTCGGCACACATTATGTTCCGCACGCGCAGATCGCGGCGCTGACGGAGGCGCTGGGTGCGATCGCCTGGCGCGCGGGCGAGGAGCGGGCGCAGGTCGACGCGGTGCTGGAGCGCTTCCAGCGCGATCCCGGACCGGCGCCGCTGGCGGCGCTCCGGGCGGCGATCGACCGCTGCTTCGGCGGCGCCAGCGTCGCCGAGATCGTCGATGCGCTGGCGAAGGAAGGCACCGACTGGGGGCGCGAGACGCGCGCCATCATCGAGCGCGCCTCGCCGATCAGCGTCCATGTCACCTTCCGCCAGATGAAGCTCGGCGAGCCGGGCATGGACATCGAGGCGGCGCTGGCGCTGGAATACCGCATGACCCAGCACATGATGGCGGCGCATGATTTCTTCGAGGGCATCCGCGCGGTGCTGGTGGAGAAGGACCTGAAGCCGCGCTGGGAGCATGCCGCGCTCGCCGAGGTCGGCGAGGCGGAGGTCGAGCGCTACTTCGAGAAGCTGGGCGAGCGCGAGCTCGTCTTCGAATAAACTCTTTACGAATAACTGGGGAGGAACTCATGAGCAGCATCGCCTTCATCGGCCTCGGCAATATGGGCGGCCCGATGGCCGCCAACCTGATCAAGGCCGGCCACGCGGTGACCGGCTTCGACATGGTGCCGGCGGCGCTCGAGGGCTTCGCCAACAACGGCGGCCGCATCGCCAAGAGCGCCGCCATCGCCGCCCGCGAAGCGGAGGTCGTCATCACCATGCTGCCCGCGGGGCCGCATGTGCGCGAGGTCTATGCCGGCGAGGGCGGCCTGCTCGCGGCGGCGAGGCAGGGCGCGCTGCTGATCGACAGCTCCACCATCGACGTGGAGAGCGCGCGCGCGGTTGCCGAGGCGGCAGGCCAGCGCGGGTTCGACATGCTGGATGCGCCGGTCTCCGGCGGCGTCGGGGGCGCGGCGGCGGGGACGCTCACCTTCATGGTCGGCGGCAGCGCCGAGGGCTTCGAGCGCGCCCGGCCGATCCTCGAGAAGATGGGCAAGACCATCGTCCATGCGGGTCCCGCCGGCAACGGCCAGGCCGCCAAGATCTGCAACAACATGATCCTCGGCATCTCCATGGTGGCGGTCTGCGAGGGCTTCCAGCTCGCCGATCGGTTGGGTCTCGATGCCCAGAAGCTGTTCGACATCAGCTCGAAATCCTCCGGCCAGTGCTGGTCGATGACCAACTACTGCCCGGCGCCGGGCCCGGTGCCGGCGGCGCCGTCGAACCGCGACTACCAGCCCGGTTTCACCGCCGAGATGATGCTGAAGGACCTCAAGCTCGCGCAGCAGGCGGCGCAGGCGACCGGCGCCGCGACGCCGATGGGAGCCGAGGCTGCCGCCCTCTTTCAACTGCTGGTCGGATCCGGCTTCGGCCGCAAAGACTTCTCGGTCATTTATCGATTCCTTGGCGGCGAGCGCGCAGGTTGAGCAGCCTCGGAATCAGCCCGACCACGCGCTCCGGACGGTCGTCGCCGCATGCTGCTAACCCCCGAGAACTGATGGGCTTTGACCCGGCGGCAAATATTTTCGCAAACTGCGCCTCGCTTACGGACGGTTAACCAATAAGCATGTAACATCGGGTCACGTAGCCGTAGATTTCGGGGGTCTTATGGAAACCGCCTATCTCGATGTGATCGCGCTCGTTGAGCGCTTGCATCGCCAGTTCCTTGAGGTCGTGAAGCTCGAGCTGGACAATTCCGGCATTCACGACATCAACAACGTGCAGGCGATGATCCTGTTCAACATCGGCGACCTCGAAATGACGGTCGGCGAGTTGACGCTGCGCGGCTGCTATCTTGGCTCCAACGTCTCCTACAACGTGAAGAAGATGGTGGAGGCGGGCTATATCCAGCAGGAGCGCTCGCTGCACGACCGCCGCTCGGTGCGCGTGAAGCTGACCGACAAGGGTCAGGAGCTCCGCAAGAAGATCACCACCATGCATCAGCGCCACGTCGCGGCCCTGGGCAAGGGGCCGATCACCCGCGAGGATCTCGTCGCGGTGCACGGCACGCTGCGCCGCCTCGACCGTTTCTGGACCCAGCTGGTCGAGCTCGGCCCCCGCGCGCTGCAGATCTCGCCCGCCGCTTGATCGCCGGCAGCGCGATCTGACTGGAATTCTCTTCCCGTGTTAAGGTGCGCTCTCGAAAGGGAGCGCACCTTGCTTTTGTCCGCGACCATCGCCCGGCCGTGACCGGCTCCGAGGAAGTTCTCACCGCGACGGAGCCGCGCGGGCTCTGGCGGTGGCTCGGGCCCGGCCTCATCACCGGCGCTTCCGACGACGATCCCAGCGGCATCGCCACATACTCCCAGGTCGGCGCCCAGTTCGGCTACGGCATGAGCTGGGTGATGCTGTTCAGCTGGCCGCTGATGGCGGCGATCCAGGAGATCTGCGCCCGCATCGGCCGCGTCACCGGCGAGGGCATCGCCGGCAACATCCGGCGGCACTATCCGCCCTGGCTGCTGCGCGGCGCGGTGGCATTGCTGCTCGTCGCCAACGTCATCAACCTCGGCGCCGATCTCGGCGCCATGGGCGACGCGGTCCAGCTCGTGGCGGCGAAGGGCCCGCGCTTCGCCTATGTGGCGCTCTTCGGCGTCTTCTGCGTGGCGCTCGAGATCTTCATGCAGTACCGGAGCTACGTGCGCGTCCTCAAATGGACGACGGTGACGCTCTTCGCCTATGTCGCCACCGCCTTCGCGGTGGACGTCCCCTGGCTCACGGTGCTGCACAGCCTCGTCCTGCCGTCGATCTCGCTGGAGACCAAGTACATCGTCGCCATCGTCGCGGTGATGGGCACCACCATCAGCCCCTATCTCTTTTTCTGGCAGTCCTCCCAGGAAGCCGAGGACGAGCGCGAGGATCCCCTGGCGAAGCCGCTGGTCGACGCGCCGCAGCAGGCGGCGCGC
>DATKPX010000557.1:0-5533 GCA_035523855.1 Allostellaceae bacterium | reverse complement strand
GAGCTACCTCGTCCAGATGGCGGGGCTCACGGTGCATAATTTTCTCTCGGCGGCGACCGGCATCGCGCTGGCGATCGCGCTGGTGCGCGGCTTCGCGCGCCGCTCGGCGCAGACGATCGGAAATTTCTGGGTCGATCTCACCCGCTGCACGCTCTACATCCTGCTGCCGGTCTCGATCGTGGTCGGGCTGTTCTTCGTCTGGCAGGGCATGCCGCAGAACCTGGGCGCCTACGTGGACGCCACGACGCTCGAAGGCGCCAAGCAGACCATCGCGCAGGGCCCGGTCGCCTCCCAGGAGGTGATCAAGATGCTCGGCACCAACGGCGGCGGCTTCTTCAACGCCAACTCCGCGCATCCCTACGAGAACCCGAACGCGCTCACCAACTTCATCCAGATCGTGCTGATCTTCTCGATCGGCGCTGGCCTCACCAATGTGCTGGGCCGGATGGTGAAGGACGAGCGCCAGGGCTGGGCGCTGTTCGCCGCCATGGGCGTGCTGTTCCTGATGGGCGCCACCACCGTCTATTGGGCCGAGGGCGCCGGCAATCCCGCCTTCGCCGCGCTCAACGTCGACCAGGCGCCGAGCGCGCTGCAGGCCGGCGGCAACATGGAGGGCAAGGAGGTGCGCTTCGGCATCGCCAACTCCGCCCTCTTCACCACCATCACCACCGACGCCTCCTGCGGCGCCGTCAACAACATGCATGACAGCCTGACGCCGCTCGGCGGCATGATCCCGCTGCTCAACATCCAGCTCGGCGAGATCATCTTCGGCGGCGTCGGCTCCGGCCTCTACGGCATGCTCGCCTTCGCCATCGTCGCCATGTTCGTCGCCGGGCTGATGGTGGGCCGCACGCCCGAGTATCTCGGCAAGAAGCTGGAGGCGAAGGAGGTGAAGATGAGCATCCTCGCCATCCTGATCCTGCCGCTCTCCATGCTGGGCTGGACCGCGCTCGCCGTGGTGCTGCCCGACGGACTCGCCGGGCCCGCCAATCCCGGTCCGCACGGCTTCAGCGAGATCCTCTACGCCTACACCTCGGCGACGGGGAATAACGGCAGCGCCTTCGCGGGCATCAGCGCCAACACGATGTTCTACAACCTCACGCTTGGCGCCGCGATGCTGATGGGCCGCTTCCTCTTCGTGATCCCGCTGCTGGCGGTGGCGGGCTCGCTCGCCGCCAAGAAGCTGGCGGCGCCGTCCGCCGGCACCTTCCCGACCCAGAGCCCGCTCTTCGTGGGCCTGCTGGTGGGCGTGATCCTGATCGTCGGCGGCCTCACCTACTTCCCGGCGCTGGCGCTCGGCCCCATCGTCGAGCAGATCGCCATGCACCACGGCACGCTCTTCGCCGCCGCCGCGCAGTAGCCAACAAGATCGTTCTTTAAGGACAGATCGCCATGACTCTCGTCTCTCCCGCCCCCTCCTCGCCGCACTCGGGCCTCTTCAAGCGGCATGTGCAGCCGCTGTCGCTGTTCGACCGCTCGCTGATCGTGCCGGCGATCGGCGCCTCCTTCCGCAAGCTCGATCCGCGGACGCTGGTGAAGAACCCCGTCATGTTCGTGGTGGAGATCGTCTCGGTGCTCACCACGATCTTCTTCCTGCGCGATCTCTTCATTGGCAGCGGCTTCGCCGGCGAGACCGCGGGATTCTCCGGCCAGATCGCGGCCTGGCTCTGGTTCACCGTGCTGTTCGCGAATTTCGCCGAGGCCGTCGCCGAGGGCCGCGGCAAGGCGCAGGCGGAGACGCTGCGCAAGACGCGCACCGAGACCATGGCGAAGCGGCTCGTCGGCCCGGACAACCGCCGCTTCGAGCAGGTCGCCGCCGCCAAGCTGCGCCAGGGCGACATAGCGCTGGTGGAAGCCGGCGACACCGTGCCCAGCGACGGCGAGGTGATCGAGGGCATCGCCTCGGTCGACGAGTCCGCGATCACCGGCGAGTCGGCACCCGTCATCCGCGAGAGCGGCGGCGACCGCTCGGCGGTGACCGGCGGCACCCGCGTCATCTCCGACTGGATCAAGGTCCGGATCACCGCGGCCCAGGGCTCGACCTTCCTCGACCGCATGATCGCTCTCGTCGAGGGCGCGGTCCGCCAGAAGACGCCGAACGAGATCGCCCTCAACATCCTGCTGGCGGGCATGACGATCATCTTCGTCTTCGCCACGGTGACGATCCCGAGCTTCGCCGCCTATGCCGGCGGCGCGGTCTCGATCGTGGTGCTGATCGCGCTCTTCGTGACGCTGATCCCCACCACCATCGGCGCCCTGCTCTCGGCGATCGGCATCGCCGGCATGGACCGTCTCGTCCGCTTCAACGTGCTCGCGATGTCCGGCCGCGCGGTCGAAGCGGCGGGCGACGTCGACACGCTCCTTCTCGACAAGACCGGCACCATCACCCTCGGCAACCGCGTCGCCAGCGAGTTCCTGGTCCTCCCCGGCGTCACCGAGGCCGAGCTCGCCGACGCGGCGCAGCTCTCCTCGCTCAGCGACGAGACGCCGGAAGGCCGCTCGATCGTCGTGCTCGCCAAGGAGAAGTACAAGCTCCGCGGCCGCGAGATGGCGGGCCTCAAAGCGCGCTTCGTGCCGTTCTCGGCGCAGACGCGCATGAGCGGCGTCGATGTCGACGGCCAGGTGATCCGCAAGGGCGCCGTCGATTCGATCCTGAACTTCGTCCGCCAGCAGACCAGCAACGCCAACATGCCGGCGCCGCCGCAGCTCACCGCCATCGTGGAGAAGATCGCCAAGTCCGGCGGGACGCCGCTCGCGGTCGCCAAGAACGACCGCATCCTCGGCGTCATCCACCTGAAGGACATCGTCAAGGGCGGCATCCGCGAGCGCTTCGCGGAGCTCCGCCAGATGGGCATCCGCACGGTGATGATCACCGGCGACAACCCGCTGACCGCGGCGGCGATCGCCGCCGAGTCCGGCGTCGACGACTTCCTGGCGCAGGCGACGCCGGAGGACAAGCTGAAGCTCATCCGCGACGAGCAGGGCAAGGGCAAGCTGGTCGCCATGTGCGGCGACGGCACCAACGACGCGCCCGCTCTGGCGCAGGCGGATGTCGGCGTCGCCATGAACACCGGCACCATGGCCGCCCGCGAGGCCGGCAACATGGTGGACCTCGACAGCGATCCCACCAAGCTCATCGAGATCGTCGCCATCGGCAAGCAGCTGCTGATGACCCGCGGCGCGCTCACCACCTTCTCGATCGCCAACGACGTGGCGAAGTATTTCGCCATCATCCCGGCGATGTTCGTCGCCTTCTACCCGCAGCTCGCCGTGCTCAACATCATGCATCTGGCGACGCCGCAGAGCGCGATCCTGTCGGCGATCATCTTCAACGCCCTCATTATCATCGCGCTCATTCCGCTGTCGCTGCGCGGCGTCACCTACAAGCCCGCCGGCGCCGCCAGCGTCCTCCGCCGCAACCTGCTGATCTATGGGCTCGGCGGCATCGTCGTGCCCTTCATCGGCATCAAGGCGATCGACCTCGTCGTCACCGCGATCGGCCTCGCTTAAGGAACCCAACCCATGTTGAAGCAGATCCGTCCTGCCATCCTGATGATCGTCGTCATGACGGTCGTCACCGGCCTCATCTACCCGCTGGGCATGACCGGAATCGCCCAGGTGCTCTTCCCGCGCCAGGCCAATGGCAGCCTGATCGAGAAGAACGGCAAGGTGGTGGGCTCCGAGCTCATCGGCCAGGACTTCGAGGACGCCAAGTATTTCCACGGCCGCCCCTCGGCGACCACCGAGCCCGATCCCAAGGATCCGACCAAGACCGTGCCGGTGCCCTACGCCGCCGACAACTCGGCCGCCTCCAACGCCGGCCCGACCAGCCAGGCGCTCATCGACCGCGTGAAGGACGACGCCGGCAAGCTCGCGGCCGATGGCCAGGGCAAGATCCCCGTCGATCTCGTCACCACCTCGGCGAGCGGCCTCGATCCCGACATCACGCCGGCCGGCGCCTATTTCCAGGTCGACCGGGTGGCGAAGGCCCGCGGCCTCGCGCCGGAGAAGGTGCATGACCTCGTCGCCGACCATGTGGAGGGCCGCACCTTCGGCATCCTCGGCGAGCCGCACGTCAACGTGCTGCGGCTCAACCTCGCCCTCGACGCCCTCAAATAGCTCTGGCGGCGCCGGCGTGGTACATCAGGCCTGCATGAAAGGCCTGACGAGCGGCTCATGACAGTGCCCGAGCAGACGCGGAGCGAGCAGCGGCCCTCGCCGGAGGCGCTGCTCGCCGAGGCGCAGGCGGAGCATCGCGGCAAGCTCAAGATCTTCCTGGGCGCGGCACCCGGTGTCGGCAAGACCTACGAGATGCTGCAGGCCGCCGCCGCGCGCCGGCGCGAGGGCGCCGACGTGGTGATCGGCGTCGTCGAGACCCATGGCCGCGTCGAGACCGAGCAGCTGGTGCGCGGCTACGAGATGATCCCGCGCCGCCGCGTCGAATACCGCGGCCAGGTGATCGACGAGATGGACATCGATGCGATCCTGGCTAGGCGCCCGCAGCTGGTCCTGATAGACGAGCTCGCGCACACCAACGCGCCGGGGAGCCGGCATCCCAAGCGCTATCTCGATGTCGAGGAGCTGCTCGCCGCCGGCATCGATGTCTATTCCACCCTCAACATCCAGCACGTCGAGAGCCTGAACGACGTGGTGGCGCAGATCACCCGCATCCGCGTGCGCGAGACGGTGCCCGACAGCATCGTCGACCGCGCCGACGAGATCGAGGTGGTGGACCTGACGCCGGCAGACCTGATCCAGCGCCTTCACGAGGGCAAGGTCTACGTCAAGGACCAGGCCCAGCGCGCGCTGCGCCACTACTTCAAGCCCGGCAATCTCGCCGCGCTCCGCGAGCTGGCGCTCCGCCGCACCGCGCAGCGCGTCGACGAGCAGATGCTGAGCTACATGCAGGCGCACGCCATCGCCGGCCCCTGGCCGGTGAGCGAGCGCCTGCTGGTCTGCATCAACGAGACCCCGCTCTCGGCCCAGGTGGTGCGCCAGGGCCGCCGCCTCGCCGACCAGCTGAAGGCGCCCTGGACCGCGCTCTATGTGGAGAGCGCGCGGCATCACCGGCTCTCCGAAATGGAGCGTGACCGCATCGCCGACACGCTCAGGCTGGCCCAGCAGCTCGGCGCCGAGACCATCACGCTGCCCGGCGGCGACATCGCCAAGGACGTGCTCGCCTACGCCCAGGCCAACAACGTGACGCAGATCGTGATCGGCAAGTCGCAGCGCTCGCGCTGGTTCGAGCTGCTGCACGGCTCGGTCGCCTGGGAGCTGATGCGGCGCTCGGGAAAGATCGGCGTGCAGATCGTCTCCAGCGAAGGCGAGCCGGTGCCGCGGAAGACCGTCGAGACGCGCCAGGACGGCGAGGGCTTCGACCCCGTTCCCTACCTCACCAGCACGCTCACGGTCGCCGTGGCGCTGGGGATCGCGCTCGGCATCGACCGCGTCCTCTCGGTGCCCAACATCTCCCTGGTCTTCCTCTCGGCGGTGCTGTTCAGCGCCATCGCCTATGGGCTGCTGCCGTCGCTCT
>DATKPX010000556.1:0-2508 GCA_035523855.1 Allostellaceae bacterium | reverse complement strand
CTGCAGGGTCTCGCCAATCACGCCCTCGACGAGAACCAGCTCAATCAGCTGGCGAAGGCGATCGGACGGGCGCGCGCCGGCGGCCGCTCGCTGGCGCCGCTGACGCCGTTCCGGCTCGGCATCATCAGCAACGCCACCTCGCATTTCCTGGTGCCCACCCTCATCGCCACCGCCGCCCGCCACGGCATAGCCCTCGACTGTGTCGAGGCGGAATACGGCCAGCTGCTGCAGGAGGCGCTGGCGCCGGACTCCGCGATCAACCGCGCCAGGCCCGACGCGGTGCTGCTGGCGATCGATCACCGCGGCCTGCCGCTGCAGCCGGTGACCGGCGACGCCGAGGCGGCGCGGGCGACGGTCGACGCCGCTCTCGAGCAGCTGGAGGCGATCCGCGGCGGCTTCCGCGCGCACAGCAACGCGGTCTCGATCCTGCAGACGATCGCCCGGCCGCCGGAGGCCCTCTTCGGCAATCTCGATGCGGCGATTCCCGGGACGCTCCGCAACCTGATCAACGGCGTCAACCGCGGCATCGTCGGGAAGACCGCGGGGAGCGACGATCTGCTCCTCGACGTGGCGGCGCTGGCGGAGACCGTGGGCGTCGCCAACTGGCAGGATCCGACGCTCTGGAACATGGCGAAGCTGCCCTTCGCAGCGGAGTTCCTGCCGCTCTATGTGGAGCATGTCTGCCGCCTCGTCGCGGCGCTGCGCGGCAAGAGCCGGCGCTGCCTGGTGATGGACCTCGACAACACGCTCTGGAGCGGCGTCATCGGCGATGACGGGCTCGAAGGCATCGTGATCGCCCAGGGCGACGCCACCGGCGAGGCGCATCTCGAGGTGCAGAAGACCGCGCTCGCCTTGCGCGACCGTGGCGTCGTGCTCGCGGTCTCCTCCAAGAACGACGACGCCATCGCGCGCTCGCCGTTCCAGAAGCATCCGGAGATGCTGCTGCGCGAGGATCATCTCGCGGTCTTCCAGGCGAACTGGCGCGACAAGGCCACCAACATCGTCGCGATCTCCGAGGAGCTGTCGCTCGGCCTCGAATCCCTGGTCTTCCTCGACGACAATCCCGCCGAGCGCGCGATCATCCGTCAGACCATCCCGCAGGTGGCGGTGCCCGAGCTGCCCAGCGATCCCGCGCTCTATGCCCGCACGCTGCTGGCGAGCGGCTATTTCGAGGCGATCACCTTCTCCAGCGAGGATCGCAAGCGCGCGGAGTTCTACCAGGACAACGCGCGCCGCGTGGCGCTGCAGAAGCAGGTCGCCGATCTCGACGCCTATCTCGCCTCGCTCGACATGGCGATGACGGTGCAGCCCTTCGACGAGACCGGCCGCGCGCGCATCACCCAGCTCATCAACAAGTCGAACCAGTTCAACCTGACAACCCGCCGCTATACCGAGCCCGAGGTGGCCGCTGCCGAGCGCGATCCCGACTGCCTCACCCTGCAGATCCGCCTCGCCGACCGTTTCGGCGACAACGGCATGATCTGCGTCATCATCTGCCGGCGCGCGGGCACCGACTGGAACGTCGACACCTGGCTGATGAGCTGCCGCGTGCTCGGCCGCAAGGTCGAGAACGCCGTCGTGCAGGAGCTGCTCGCGCTGGCGCCGCGCCACGGCATCAAGCGCATCGTCGGCACCTACAAGCCGACCGAGCGCAACGGGCTCGTACGCGACCACTATGAGAAGCTGGGCTTCCGCTGCATCGAGCGGCGGGAAGGCGGCACCACCGTCTGGGAGCTCGACGTCGCCACGGCCCCGAGAGAGACGCTGCCGATGGAGATCCGTCGCCTCGGCTTCGAGGTGGAGGCGGCGGCGGACTGAGCCGCCGCGATCGGTAAAGGCGGCGCATGCGCGCCGTGACATCGCGTCGGACGGTCTCTCGATTGTCTCAGTCCTGCGACTGCCTTGACCCTTGGCAGTCCGCGGTCTTGCCCGCATAGTCGCGGCCAAGCGCCCACGCCTCTCGGAGTCGCAGCACGACATGCCCACCAGCATCCTGGTAACCGGCGGCGCCGGCTATATCGGCAGCCACGCCTGCAAGGCGCTGGCGCGGGCGGGCTATCGTCCCGTCACCTATGACAGCCTGGTGCTCGGCCATCGCGAGGCTGTCAAGTGGGGACCGCTGGTGGAGGCGGATCTCGCCGACGCCGAGCGCCTCGCCGACAGCTTCAAGCGCTACGACATCGCCGCTGTGATGCATTTCGCGGGCTTCATCGCGGTGGGCGAATCCGTCGTCGATCCCGGCCGCTATTTCCGCAACAACGTGATGAACACGCTGGTGCTGCTGGAGACAATGCAGGCGCAGGGGCGGCAGCGCATCGTCTTCTCCTCCACCGCCGCGGTCTATGGGCTGCTGGACGTGCCCTCGATTCCCGAGACCGCGCCGCAACAGCCGGTCAATCCCTACGGGGAGAGCAAGCTGATGGTGGAGCGGATGCTGCAGTGGTACGGGTCGGCGCATGGGTTCACCCATGCGACGCTGCGCTACTTCAACGCCGCCGGCGCCGATCC
>DATKPX010000555.1:0-4431 GCA_035523855.1 Allostellaceae bacterium | reverse complement strand
CTGGAAGACTGCGTCGCCTCGTATTTTCCCGAATTCCACGCCGCGGCGCTCGCCATGGTGAAGGCGCAGGGCGGCATCTTCGGCTGGGTGGGGAATTCGCGGCAGCTGCTGGAGAGCCTGGGGAAATGATCAAGCAAGGGGGCGGGCGATGACGACGGCGACGGTGACGGGGACGACGGAATATGCCGTGCGGTGGTGGGTGCCCGGCGACTGGAACGCCTTCTTCGGCCTTTTCACCAATGTGGTGCTCAACCTGATCGTGCTCACCGGCCTCTGTCTCGGCGTGGTGCAGCTTCCCGACGGCGTCGTCTACGGCCGCATCCTGCCGGCGCTCGGCATCGCGCTGCCGCTCGGCAATCTCTTCTACGCCTTCCTGGCGGTGCAGCTGTCGAAGAGCGAGCGGCGCTCGGACGTGACCGCGATGCCCTATGGGCCGAGCGTGCCGCACATGTTCATCGTCGTGTTCCTGATCATGCTGCCGGTCTATCTCAAGACCAAGGATCCGCTGCTCGCCTGGCGCGCCGGCCTCGCCTGGTGCTTCATCATCGGCATCATCGTGCTGCTGGGCGCCTTCGTCGGCCCCACCATCCGCAAATACACGCCGCGCGCCGCCATGCTCGGCACCCTCGCCGGCATCTCCATCGCCTTCATCTCCATGCGGCCGGGCTTCCAGAGCTGGGAGGTGCCGTGGATCGCCTTCCTGTCGCTCGCCATCGTGCTGATCAGCTGGACCGCAAATGTGCGGCTGCCCTGGGGCCTGCCGGGCGGCCTCCTGGCGGTGGTGGTCGGCACCGCGATCGGCTGGCTTGCCACCGCCTTCCACCTCAGCGACTACATGCAGCCGGCGGCGGTGGTGGCGTCGCTCAATCAGTTCGGCCTGCGCCTCCCGGTGCCCAGCGGCGACGTCTTCGCCGGCCTCGGCGACATCGGGCCGCTGCTGGTGACCGCGATCCCGCTCGGCATCTACAATTTCACCGAGGGCATGAACAACGTGGAGAGCGCCGCGGCGGCGGGCGACAGCTACAACCTGCGCCAGATCCTGCTCGCCGACGGCATCGGCGCCGTGATCGGCTCCTTCCTCGGCAGTCCCTTCCCGCCCGCGGTCTATATCGGCCATCCCGGCTGGAAGGCGGTCGGCGGCCGCATCGGCTATTCGCTGGCAACCGGCGTGGTGATCGCCGGCGTCTGCTTCCTGGGCCTCACCGCCATGCTGCTGGCGGTGGTGCCGCTCGCCGCGATCCTGCCGATCCTCCTCTATATCGGCCTCGTCATCGGCGCCCAGGCATTCCAGACCACGCCCGCGTCGCACGCGCCCGCGGTGATGCTGGCGATGATCCCCAACATCGCCGCCTGGGCGCAGACCCAGGTGGACGGCGCGCTCGCCGCCGCCGGCACCTCGGCGGAGAAGCTCGGCATGGCGAAGCTGATGGGGGTCGGCGTCGTCTATCGCGGCATGCAGCTGCTGGGCGGCGGCGCCATCCTCGCCGGCCTCATATTGGGCGCCATCGCCGCCTTCATCATCGACCGCAAGTTCCGCTGGGCCGGCGTCTATGCGCTCGCCGGCGCCATCCTCGCCTTCTTCGGGCTCATTCACGGCGAAGCCCTCGGCATCGCCGCCTCGCCGGCGGTGTCGCTCGGCTACGTGCTGATCGCCGCGATCTGCTTCGGCGTGGAGTACGCGGCCCCCGCGACGGCGCCGGCGGTGATCAGCGAGGGCGACTAGACTAGCCCTTCACCGTCTCCGCCAGGGCGGCACCCAGCATCTCGAGACCGAGATCGATCTCGGCGGCGCTGACCGTGAGCGGCGGCGCGATGCGCATCACGCCGGCGGAGGCGCCGGCGCGCACGATGTTGGCGCTGAGGCCGAGGCGCAGCGCCGCGTCGGTGACCCTGTCCGAGAGCTCCTGGGCGGAGGCCTGCGACTTGCCCTCGGTCGGCGCGAATTCGAGACCGAGCAGCAGCCCGCGTCCGCGCACGTCGCCGATGCAGGGATAGTTCCGCTGCAGCTCCAGGAGCCCGTTCTTGAGCCGCGTCCCCATTTCCTTGGCGCGCGCCGCGAGCCCGTCGCGCTCGACGATCTCGACCACCTTGGCACCCACCGCCGCCGGCAGCGGGTCGTTGACGTGGGTCGTGTAGAAGAGGAAGCCGCGCTCGTCGCAGGTCTCGGCAATCTTGTCCCCTACCAGCACCGCCGAGAGCGGCAGGCCGGCGCCCAGCGTCTTCGACAGCACGAGAATGTCGGGCGTCACGCCATCGCGCTCGAAGGCGAACATGGTGCCGGTCCGGCCCATGCCGGTCTGCGCCTCGTCGAGGATGAGCAGCATGCCGCGCTCGCGGCATTTCTGCTTGAGGGCGGCGAGATAGCCCAGCGGCAGCTCGATGATGCCGCCGCTGCTCAGCACCGGCTCGGCGATGAAGGCGGCAAGATTGCCGGTGCTCTGGCGGTCCAGCAGGGTGAAGGCGTCATCGAGCTCGGCGCGCCAGTCGATGCCGGGAAAGCGCGGCTTGTAGCTGCTCGGCGCCGGGATCGCGAAGGACCCCACCGCCATCGGGCCGTAGCCGCGGCGTCCGGCCTTGTAGGTCGCCGAGGCGGCGGCGCCGGTCATGCCGTGCCAGGACTGGGCAAATCCCACGACTTCCCAGCCGCCGGTGACCAGCTTCGCGATCTTGATCGCGGCCTCGTTGGCCTCGCCGCCGGTCGAGAGCAGCATCGCCTTCGGCAGCTCCGGCGCCAGCCGCGCCAGCGCCGAGGCGAGGTCGATGACGGGCTCGCTCACCATCGACGAGAAGAGGTGATCCAGCCGGCCGACCTGCTCGCGCACCACGGCGACGATCTCCGGATGGCAGTGGCCGAGGATCGCGCTCATCTGGCCGGAGGTGAAATCGAGCACGCGGCGGCCGCGCGCGTCGAAGAGGAAGGCGCCCTCCGCCCTGACCGGCAGGAAATCGACGAACTTGCCGCCGAACTGCAGGAGGTGCTTCTGCGCCCGCGTCCAGAGGTCCGTTTGATCCCGCCCTACCGCGCTCCTGCCTTCCATGACCGGCCTCCCGAAATATCTGGCGAGAACGCTAGCACTTCGCGCTCAGAGTGTCCTGAGGTGATCGTTCCGCGCCTGGTAGAGCTTCTCCTCCGCGTAGCCCATGGTCTCGGGCTTGGCGCGGCCGAGCATGACCTGGAAATAGACCGGCTCCAGGCTGTTGTTGACGTAACCGTGGATGACGCCCGGCGGGCAGGCGATGCATTCCCAGGGGCCCAGGACGACGTCGATGCGCTTGCCGGACTCGTCCTCGATGAAGGCGGTCAAGTGGCCCTGGAGGACGAAGAAGATCTCCTCCACCTCGTGGGTGTGGGCGGCGTTCCCCTGTCCCGGTGGCACGAACATGATGCTGAGGGTGAACCCCCGCGGCGGGATCACGTTGGGATCGCCGTGCTTGCCGGAGCCGCCGGCGCCGATGAAGCGGTGCTGCGCGCGGCGATAGCCGTCGTGCCGCGCATCCTCGAAGGCGTTCCAGTCCGCCTTGCGGTCGCGGAAGCGCGCGACGAAGCGGCGCTCGATCTCCTCCAGCGGCATGCCTTCGAGCTCGGGCGGGCGCGGATGGCGGGCGACGGACATGGTGTGCTCCTTAGAACTGCTTCGCGGCGCGGACGATCTGCTCCGGCGTGATCGGCGTCTGGTTGAACTCGACCTTGAAGGGCGAGAGCGCGTCTGAGATCGCATTGGCGATCGCCGAGGGCGGCGCGATCGCCCCGCCCTCGCCGACGCCTTTGACGCCGAGCGGGTTGAGCGGCGACGGCGATTCCAGATGGATGAGCTCCATGTCGGGAATGTCGCTGGCGGTCGGCAGCAGGTAATCCATCAGCGAGCCCGTGAGGAGCTGGCCCTCCGCGTCGTATGTGTAGCCCTCCATCAGAATGCCGCCCAGCCCCTGCGCCGCGCCGCCGACGATCTGGCCCTCCAGCAGCAGCGGGTTCACTACCACGCCGCAATCGTGCGCGATCGCATACTTCTCGATCTTCACCCGGCCGGTCTGGATATCGACCTCGACGATCGCGGCATGGGTGGCATTGGTCCAGGTCACCGTCTGCGGCTCGAAATAGTGCGTCTCCTCGAGGCCGGGATCCATGCCGGCGGGACGGCCGTGGTCCCAGCCGGGCCGCGACGCGCGCGCCACCTGCGCCAGCGAGACCCGCCGCTCCGGCACGCCGACGATGCTGACGCCGCCGTCGCGGAGCTCCAGGTCGACCGCGGCGCATTCCAGGAGCTGCGCCGCGATCGACAGCACCTTCTTGCGGAGCTTGTCGCTGGCGTAGTGGATGGCGCCGGACAGCGTCACCGTGCTGCGGCTCGCCATGGTGCCGAAGCCGATGGCGATGCCGGCGGTGTCGGCGAGCTGGATGGTGACGTCCTCGGGTTTGACCGCCCAGGCATC
>DATKPX010000554.1:0-12128 GCA_035523855.1 Allostellaceae bacterium | reverse complement strand
CGCGCCGCCGCCTCCGCCTCGTCGCGATAGCCCACGTGATCGACGAGATGGGCGGCGACTGCCTCCTCGGTCAGCAGCGGTCCGCGGCCGATGAGATCGCGCATCTCGGCCTCGCCGAGCTTGCGGCCCTGGGCGATGCCGTGGGCGATCTGGCCGTAGACGGAGTTGACGATCGCCGTCATCTCCTCGCGCTGCGCCGGCGTCATCGCGGTATCGGTGATCGAGTTCATCGCGCTCTTGTATTCCGAGCGATGATCGAAGCTGGGCGTGACGGCGAGCTTGTCGAGGGTGCCGCGGATGAACGGCGTCTCGCTCCTGAGGCCGGTGAGGCCGACGAGGCCTTGCGGCTGCAGCCAGATCTCGTCGAAGGCGGTGGCGAGATAGTAGGAGTGGATGCCCGGGCCGAACTCGCCGAACGTGTCCGCATAGGCGATGGCGAATTTGCCGGTGGCGCGGAAGGCGGTGATGGCGTCGCGCAGCTCCTGCACCTGCGCCACCGAGACGTCGTCATTGCCCATGCGGGCGAAGATGCCCTTCACCTTGGGATCGGCGGCGGCCTTCTCCAGCGCGTCCAGCACGTCGCGCAGCGTGAGCTGCTCCTCGCCGATGATACGCCCCACCGTGTCGGCGGGCGGCGCCTCCGGATAGCTCTGGTTGAGATTGAGCGTGAGGAGCGTGGTGTCCGGCACCGGCGGCGTCACCGGGGCCGCCCAGTAGGCGATGCCGGCGGCGACCGCTACCACCAGGAAGACGAGCGCGCCGATGACGGCGAAGAAACCGACGATGAAGCGGCGCATGAGGCTCTGTCTCCGGGTCAGCGGTCGAGGCGGTGGTAGTCGCGGTTCGGCATCATGTCGAGGGCGAAGGCCATGCGGTTCGACAAGTTGAAGAAGGCGACGGTGTCGGCGAGGTCGAAGATCTCCGCCGCCGCGAGGCCGGCCTCGCGGAGCGCCGCGCGATCGGGATCCTCCACCAAATGCGGCGTCACCGTCAGCTTCCAGGCGAAATCCAGCATGGCGCGCTGGCGGCGGTCGAGCTTCGCCACGCGGTAGTTGAGCACCATCATCTCGCCGAGCTCGGGATCGCCGGAGAGCCGGCGCACCGCCTGGCCATGGGCAACGAGGCAGTAGTAGCAGCGGTTCGCCGAGGAGACGACGACGGCGATCATCTCGCGCTCGAGCTTGCTGAGCTTGCTGTCGCCCAGCATCAGCTCGTTGTACATGGTCATGAAGTTGCGCAGCTTCTGCTGGTTGAAACTGTAGGCGCGGAGCACGTTCGGCACCAAGCCCAGCTTCTCCATGCACTTCGCATAGACCGCCTGGATGTCGGCGTCGAGTTCCTTGGCATCGGGCACCGGCAGCGCGGAGATGTGGTCGGGTTGGGGCATGGGTTCCTCCGAGCTATCAGCTACCAGCTTCGTGGCGACGGTTCGATGATCGACTTTCGGTCTTTCTCACAGATCTCCCCAGGCTGAGAGCGGACGGCCGATCGCTGACAGCTCCCTTCACCCGCACTGCGCCTTGTGGCGCAGCAGGTGATCGGCGAGCACCACCGCCATCATCGCCTCGCCCACCGGCGTCGCGCGGATGCCGACGCAGGGGTCGTGGCGGCCCTTGGTGCTGATCTCGGCGTCCTTGCCGTGGATGTCGACGGTGCGGCGCGGCGTCAGGATCGAGCTGGTGGGCTTGACGGCAAAGCGGGCGACGATGTCCTGGCCGCTCGAGATGCCGCCCAGAATGCCGCCGGCGTTGTTGGAGAGGAAGGTGACCTGGCCGCCGGCCATGCGCATCTCGTCGGCGTTCTCCTCGCCGGAGAGTGCCGCCGCGGCGAAGCCGGCGCCGATCTCCACCGCCTTCGCCGCGTTGATGGTCATCAGCGCCTTGGCGAGATCGCCGTCGAGCTTGTCGTAGACCGGCTCGCCCAAGCCCACCGGCACGCCGCTCGCCACCACCTCGATGACGGCGCCGGCGGAGGAGCCCTTCTTGCGGACCTCGTCGAGATAGCCTTCCCAGAGCTGTGCCGCCTGGCGGTCCGGACACCAGAAGGGATTGTCCTCGACCGCGTCCCAGTCCCAGCGCGCGCGGTCGATCTTGTGCGGGCCGATCTGGATCACCGCGCCGCGGATGCCGACATCGGGGCCCAGCACCTTGCGCGCGACAGCGCCGGCGGCAACCCGGCTCGCGGTCTCCCGCGCCGAGGCGCGGCCGCCGCCGCGATAGTCGCGGATGCCGTATTTGGCCCAATAGGTGTAGTCGGCGTGGCCGGGCCGGAAACGGTCCTTGGTCTCGGCGTAATCCTTGGAGCGCTGGTCGACGTTGTCGATCAGCAGCTGGATCGGCGTGCCGGTGGTGAGCCCCTCGAAGACGCCGGAGAGGATCTTCACCTGGTCGGGCTCGCGGCGCTGCGTGGTGAAGCGCGACTGGCCGGGCTTGCGGCGGTCGAGCCAGTGCTGGATGTCGGCCTCTGCGAGGGGAATGCGCGGCGGCACGCCGTCGATCACGGCGCCGATCGCCGGCCCGTGGCTCTCGCCCCAGGTGGTGAAGCGGAACAGCGTGCCGAAGCTGTTGCCGGCCACGGCGGCTAGACCACGGAGATGTCGGGCGCGTCCACCGCCTTCATGCCCACGACGTGATAGCCGCAGTCGACGTGGTGGACCTCGCCGGTGACGCCGCCGGAGAGCGGGCTCAGGAGATAGAGGCCGGCGCCGCCGACGTCCTCGATGGTGACGTTGCGCTTCAGCGGCGAGTTGTACTGGTTCCACTTGAGAATGTAGCGGAAGTCGCCGATGCCGGAAGCGGCCAGCGTCTTGATCGGCCCGGCGGAGAGCGCGTTGACACGGATGTTCTGGCCGCCGAGATCGACCGCCAGATAGCGCACGCTCGCCTCCAGCGCCGCCTTCGCAACGCCCATGACGTTGTAGTGCGGCATCACCCGCTCGGCGCCGTAATAGGTGAGGGTGAGCAGGCTGCCGCCCTCGGTCATCAGCGGCGCCGCGCGCCGGCAGAGATCGGTGAAGGAGTAGCAGGAGATGTCGAGGGTGCGCTGGAAATTCGCGCGGCTGGTGTCGACGTATTTCCCCTTGAGCTCCTCCTTGTCGGAGAAGGCGATGGCGTGGACGAGGAAGTCGAGCCGGCCCCAGCGCCGACCGATCGCCTCGAAGACGGATGCCACGCTGGCCTCGTTGGTGACGTCGCAGTCGAGCAGGAACTCGCTGCCGAGCGAGGCGGCGAGCGGACGCACGCGCTTCTCCAGCGCCTCGCCCTGGAAGCTGAAGGCGAGCTCGGCGCCCACGCCATGGACGGCCTTGGCGATGCCCCAGGCGAGCGAGCGGTCGTTGGCGACGCCCATGATCAGGCCCCGTTTGCCGGCCAGCAGCGGCGTGGGCTCAGTCATCTATGCCAACTCCTTCATATGAAACGTCAAAGACGGGCGCGGCGGGGCATCCTACACGAAAGCCCAGCGCGGTGAAACGCAGCGGCGGGGAAGCGCGCGCTCAGTCGATGCCGAGCTTGCCGCGGACGTCGTAGGGGTGCTTCTCGCCCCAGCGCTCCAGGAACTGGACGAGCTCGGAGTCCGGTGGATCCGGCAGCACCACCCGGAGCTTCACATACTGATCGCCGCCGCTGCCGCCCTTGCCGGCGGCGAGACCCTTGCCCTTGAGGCGGAGGATCGATCCGGTGTTGGCGCCGCGCGGCACCTGCACCGCGACGGGGCCATGCACGGTCGGCACCTGGATCTTGGCGCCGAGCACCGCCTCCTGCAGCGTCACCGGAATCTCCACGTGGATGTCGCGGCCCTTGCGCTGAAAGAGAGGATGCGGCTCGACGTCGACCTCGATGTAAGCGTCGCCCGCCATCGAGCCGCCGCGGCCGGGCTCGCCCTGGCCCTTGAGGCGGAGCGTCTGCCCGCTCTCGATGCCGGGCGGAATGGCGAGGTCGAGGGTGCGGCCGTCCGGCAGCGTGACGCGCTTCTTGCCGCCGAGCGCCGCCTCCAGAAAGGGAATGCGCAGCACGTGCTGGGTGTCGGCGCCGCGTTGCCGGAAATTGCCGCTGCGGGCGCCGAAGCCGCCACCACCGCCGAAGCCCTGGCCCAGGATCTCCGACAGAATGTCCTCGACGGAGAAGCCTTCCGGCGCGCCGCTGCGGCCGCGCGGTCCCTGCTGATAGGCGCCGGCGCCCGGACCCTGGCTGTAGGAGTAGCGCGGCGCCTTCTCGTTGCCGGCGGCATCGATCTCGCCGCGGTCAAAGCGCTGGCGCTTCTCCGGATCCGACAGCAGCTCATAGGCCGCGGTCACCTCCTTGAACTGCAGCTCGGTCGCCTTGTTGCCGGGGTTCAAATCCGGATGCAGTTTCTTGGCGAGCTTGCGGTAGGCCTTCTTGAGCTCGTCGGCGCTCGCGGCTCGCGCTACGCCAAGGACGGTATAGGGATCTCTCATCTGTCAGGATTCATGGGGCAGGGACGGGCAGGCCGCATATGTGGGCCGCTTTTCCCTTTCACGCAATGGCCATGGCGCGCGCCTCGGCGGGATCACCGCCGGAGCGCGCGGGCTGGGACCTCGCGGCGGGCTAATAGGCCTTTGGCGGCGGGGGTGGCGGCGGCGCGCCGCCAGGGGTGACGGTGCCTGACGACGGCGGTGGCGGCGGTGGCGGCGCGTAGTTCGGCGGCGGCGAGTAGCCTGGCACCTGATTGCCGCGCGAGTACATGCACTGGGAGTAGGCGATGTCGTAGCGCTGCTGCACCGTGCGCCCGGTCCGCTCGGCCTGGCCCGCGCCGTAGGCGGTGCCGCCGAGCGCGCCGGCGCCGGCGCCGATCGCCGCGCCGCGGCCGCCGCCGATCGCGGCGCCGAGGCCGGCGCCCAGCACCGTGCCGACGCCCGCGCTCAGCAGCTCCTGGTTGTTGGCCTGGTTGTCCGGTCCGGCGTTGCGGTCGGCGAAGCTGCGGCAGACCGCGTCGTCGTCCTGGAATACCTGGAACGGCTTGTTGGGCCCGGGCATCACCGCGACGGAAGGTCCCGTCGGCCGGCTCGGCTGGCAGGCGCCCAGCGCCAGGATCACGGCGCAGAGGGCAGCTCTGGTTTGAAAGCGCATCACGACAGGTTCTCCTTACTTAGGCTTCTGCTCACTCTGCTCGGCCGGAGCCGGAGCGCTGGCCGGCACCTCGCGCCAGGCGCGGTTGCACGAGCCGACGCTGGGATAGTAGCCCCTGGGATCGTCGCACCAGTACCAGAATTGCGGCGGCGGCAAGCCTCTGGCCACGGGCGGCGCCGGGCGGACGATGACCGTCGGCGGGTAATAAGGCGGTGGATAGACATAGACCGGGGGTGGTGGCGGCGCGTAGTAAGGCGGCGGGTAGTAATAATATTCCTGCGCCCGTGCCGGCATCCCCGTTGCCAGGACGACGGCCAAGCCGCCGGCGGCGGCCGCCGCATGATGATGCCACGTCGCTGCAACCAACGATCGCCAAGCTCGGGCCGAAAGCGCGCCATACGGGATCGCAGCGAGGCAGGTTGGCATGACGCGATTTGACTATCCCAATGGTTAAAATTTGTCCAGGCAAGCACTGTGTAATCACGGCAGGAGAACGGGTGCTTCGACGCGGCGGCGCGCCCGCTTGCCGGCGCGCGGCGCTGCCAGATGCCGGCCGGTAGATCTGCCATTCCCCGGCGGGCGGCCAAAGGGCGCGGACATTCGAGCGCGCTCGGCTATGATGCGACGGGGGCCGGGGGCGATCGTCGACAGCGAGGGTGCGGTGGATTCGATCCGATACGAGGAGCCATTCGAGGAATTCGAGCGCTGGTACGCGGAGGCGCGCCAGAGCGAGCCCAAGGACGCCAACGCCATGACCGTCGCGTCGACGACGGCGGACGGCGCGCCCTCGGCGCGGGTGGTGCTGCTGAAGGAGCTGGATAAGCGCGGTTTCGTCTTCTACACCAACCATGAGAGCCGCAAGGGAGCGGAGCTCATCGCCAATCCCCGTGCCGCGCTGTGCTTCTACTGGAAATCGCTCGGCCGCCAGGTGCGCATCGAGGGCCGGGCGGAGCGGGTGGATGCGGCCGACGCTGACGCCTATTTCGAAACGCGTCCGCGCGACAGCCAGATCGGCGCTTGGGCTTCGCACCAGTCGCGGCCGCTGGAGAGCCGGGCGGTGCTCGAGGGCCGCGTGGCCGAGCTCACCCGTCGTTACGAGGGCAAGCCGGTGCCGCGGCCGCCGCATTGGTCGGGCTTCCGCGTCGTGCCCGAGGCGATCGAGTTCTGGCACGAGCGGCCGTTCCGCCTGCACGACCGCATCTTCTATCGCCGCGCCGGCAACGGCTGGCGAAAGGAGCGCCTCAATCCGTGAGCGCCGAGACCGCCGGCACCATCGGGCGCACCGCCCGGCTGATGAAGCGGGCGACCTACGCGTCGGTCTCGGTGGCGGCGGTCATGATCCTGCTGAAGCTCGTCGCCTGGATCGCGACGGATTCCGTCAGCATGCTCTCGAGCCTGCTCGATTCCCTGCTCGATGCGGCGGCTTCCGTCCTCAATCTGCTGGCGGTGCGTCAGGCGGTGACGCCGGCGGACCGCGAGCATCGCTTCGGCCATGGCAAGGCCGAGCCGCTGGCGGGGCTCGGCCAGGCCGCCTTCATCGGCGGCTCGGCGACGTTCCTCTTCATCGAGGCTGCCCATCAGCTGGCGCAGCCGGTGCGGGTCAGCAACACGCTGCTCGGAGTGGTCGTGATGGTGGTCGCGATCGGCGTCACGCTGGCGCTGGTGCTCTATCAGCGGCATGTCGTGCAGCACACCGGCTCGCTGGTGATCAGCGCCGACGAGCTGCACTATCGCTCCGACGTCATCCTCAACGGCAGCGTGATCCTCTCGCTGGTGATCTCCGGTGTGCTCGGCTGGCCTTACGCGGATCCGCTGTTCGGCATCGCGATCGGGCTGTGGATCATCTATGGCGCCTGGCAGGTGGCGCGGAAGGCGGTCGGGCAGCTGATGGATCACGAGCTGCCCGATGCGGAGCGGGCGCGCATCCGCGCCATCGTTCTCTCGCATCCCGAGGTGACGGCGGTGCACGATCTGCGCACCCGCGCCTCCGGCCCCACCGCCTTCATCCAGGTGCATATCGAGATGGACGGCCGCATGTCGCTGGCGGAGGCCCATCGGGTCTCCGACGAGGTGGAGGCGCAGCTGCTGGCGGCGTTTCCCCGCTCCGAGGTGATCATTCACCAGGACCCGGCGGGGGTGGAGGAGGTCCGCCAGGTCTTCCCGGCCCCGCAGAGCGCCCGCCAGTAGCGCCGGCACCCCATTGACCTAGCTCAATGCTGGCGGGATCGTAAGGGACGAGGGTTGAAACGTCGGCGGCGCGGTGTCGCGCGGGAGGTAAGATCATGACCTATCACACGATTTTCGTCGCGGTGAGCGGTGGCACGGCGAGCCAGGGCGCGCTCGATCTCGCCGCCCGGCTCGCCCGGCGCTACGAGGCGCATCTCGAGGGCTTCCACGTGCGCGCCGATCCGCGCGACGCCGTGCTGGCCTATGGCGACGGCTTCGGCACGCCGGTCGTGGGCGATCTCATGGAGCGCACCGCCCAGGAAGTCGCCGATGCCGCCGCGCGGTCGAAGCAGATGTTCGACAAGGCGATCGCCGATCAGGGCCTGTCGATGCGGGTGGATCCGCCGGCGCTGAAGCCCGGCACCAAGACGACGCTCGAGGCCACCGCCTGCTGGCGCGAGGAGACCGGCTTCGCCGGCGAGCTCATTCCCCGCCGCGCGCGGCTGTTCGATCTTGTCGTGCTCGGCCGCTCCGATCGCGTGGTGGACGAGCCGCACAGCGACGTGCTCGAGGACACGGTGATGCGCTGCGGGCGGCCGGTGCTGCTGGCGCCGGCGCGCCAGCCCGCCAATCTCGGCGGCACCATCGCCGTCGCCTGGAACGGATCGGCGGAGGCGGCGCGGGCGGTGGCGGGATCGCTGCCCTTCCTCGCCCATGCGAAGTCGGTGATCGTGCTGACCGCCGGCGAGGTCGAGGGCACCGATGGCACCGAGCTGATGAAGGCGCTGGCGTGGCGCGGCATCGGCGCCACCACGCGGCATCTGGCGCCGGTCTCCGGCGTCAACGTCGGCGAGCAGCTGCTCTCGGCGGCGCGCGACGACAGCGCCGACATGCTGGTCATGGGCGGCTATGGCAAGGCGCCGTGGCGCGAGTTCCTGATGGGCGGTGCCACCCGCCAGGTGGTCGGCACCAGCCTGCTGCCGATCCTGATCGCCCATTGAGGAGAGGCGGCCGATGAACTGGAAGCGGGTGCGCATCGAGCTGGCGCGCAGTCGGGATTTCCCCGATGGCAGCCATCGTCACGGCTACGAGATGGTGATGCCGCTCGAGGCCGATGGCCGCATCGACGAGAAGGCCCTTAAGGCCGCGCCGCAAGTCGCGACCGTGCACCGCTTCTGGGAAGGCGAGGGGGATTCCGTCGGCCAGATCCAGCATCACGGCGGGAAATGGCTGATCTCCTATACGGAGGGCGATGCGGACGACGAGGCGCTGCATCGCTTCGCCGATCATCGCTTCAAGGAAGGCGAATACGTCTCGGTGCGCGCGCCGGAGGGCGGCGCCGAGCATGCCTTCAAGGTGGTGTTCGTGCGGCCGGAGCCCGGGCTCGGGACGCCGAAGAAGTAAAGCTGCCACTTCCGAATTCCCGCGCAAGGAACGGATATCGCCGGATGCGTCGGTACCTCAGGCTGGGGTCATCTCGAGCCTGAGGAGTGCCGCCCCATGCTGCGCCTATACGATTACCTGCCGTCGCAGAACGCCTGGAAGGTGCGTCTGCTGCTGAGCCATCTGCGCCTGCCTTACGAGCGGGTGCCGGTCTCGATCTTCGAGGGCGAATCACACCGCGAGGATTTCCTCGCCAAGAATCCCGCCGGCGCGGTGCCGGTGCTGGAGGTCGAGCCCGGCCGCTTCATCGCGGAGTCCAACGCCATTCTCTGCTACCTCGCCGAGAACACGCCCTACCTGCCGGCGGAGCGCCTGGCTCGCGCCAAGGTGATGCAGTGGCTGTTCTTCGAGCAGAGCTACGTGGAGCCGCAGATCGGCAGCCTCCGCTACTGGACCCTGACCGGCAAGCTGGCGCGCCGCTCGGCGGAGATGATCGCGGCGAAGCGATCGGCGTCCGAGAAAGCGCTCGCGGCGCTCGAGCGCCAGCTCGCGATGACGCCCTTCCTTGCCGGCGAGCGCTACACGATCGCCGACATGGCGGTCTTCGCCTATGCGGCGCTTGCGGAGGAAGCCGGCCTCGACCTTGCGCCCTATCGCGCCTTTCGCGCCTGGATCGCCCGCGTCGCAGCTGAGCCCGGATTCCTGGCGGAGCGGTTTCCCTATGCGATCGACCCCCATGCGGAGAAGGAGCTCAACTAGCCCGCCACTTTCCTCGCTTCCGCACCTCGCCTATGGTGAGGCATGGAGGCGAGCAAGAAGACATTGCTGCTGACCGGCGCCAGCCGCGGCATCGGCCATGCCACGGTGCGGCGGTTCAGCGAGGCGGGCTGGCGCATCATCACCTCGTCGCGCGAGCCGGTGCCGCCGGAATGCGGGCGCAACCCGTTCTGGACCGACCACGTCACCGCCGATCTCGCCGATGTCGGCAGCGTCGAGGGCTTCCTCGCGCAGGTGAGGGGCCTGCTGGGCGAGGGCGGCCTCGATGCGCTCGTCAACAACGCCGGCCTGTCGCCGAAATCGCCGACCAAGGAGCGGCTCGGCGTGCTCAACACCGAGCTTGCCGACTGGCATGAGGTGTTCCAGCTCAACTTCTTCGCGCCGGTCATGCTGGCGCGCGGCCTTGCCGGACCGCTCGCCCGCGCCAAGGGCACCATCGTTAACGTGACCTCGATCGCCGGCCACGCCGTCCATCCCTTCGCCGGTGCCGCCTATTCGACCTCGAAGGCGGCGCTCTCGGCGCTGACGCGGGAGATGGCGGCGGAGCTGGCGCCCCTCGGCATCCGCGTCAACGCGGTGGCGCCCGGCGAGATCGAGACTGCCATGCTGTCGCCGGAGACCGAGGTGCTGATCCCGCGCATCCCGCTCAACCGGCTGGGAACGCCGGCGGATGTCGCCTCGACGATCTTCTATCTCTGCAGCGACGCCTCGTCCTACGTCACCGGCACTGAGATCTTCATCACCGGCGGCCAGCACCTGTTCTGACTGCGATTACCCGTAGGCGCGGCGGGCGATGGCGCCTCGCGGCGCGAAGCCGCGCTCGGCCAGCGCGCCGAAGCCGAAGCCGAGCGTGGTCCAGAGCACGACATGGAGGCCGAGCGCGCTGGCGCGGAACTGCCAGAGCAGCACCGCGGAAAAATCCGCCGGCACCTCGTTGATCGACGGCAGCAGGATCTCGGCGATGGCGACGACGAGAATGTAGCCGAGGCCGGCGACGAGCACGCCGTTCCAGGCGCCCAGGCGCTGGACGAGCCCGCGACCCAAGATCGCCGCGGTGCTCATCGCGGCCACCGAGATCGCCATCAGGACGAAATAGAGGGCGGTGCGGGCGCCGATCGTCTCGGGATCGCCCACGGAAGGCGGATTGGCCGGGTACTTCACGAACGGCGCCAGGACGATGGCGACGAAGCCCAGGAGCGCCAGCAGCGCGGAGAGCTCGCGGGCGCCGAGCGCGCCGGTCCGGCCATGGGCAAAGGCGAAGACCAGGGCGAAAAGCCCGCCGACCGCGGCGCCATAGACCAGCGTGCCGACGAGCAGGCCCGCGGTGCTCTGCACCTCGCGGCTCACCAGCTCGGGCTCCGGCGCCTCGCCCTTCGCCGCCGCCTGCTGCTCCTCGAAGGCGATGGCGCGATCGACATTGGGCTCGCCGAAGATGTAGGCGAAGCCGAAGGCGAGCAGGCCGGCGAAGACGCCAGCCAGCATGCCCCTCAGGAGGAGTTGGCCGACCATGATGGGAGAGCTCCCAACCCTAGTGGCAGGGGAATCCCAGGAGGTGCCGGGCGTCGTGCACGAACTCGTGCACATACATGCCGCTCAGCAGCGACGTCGCGCCCTGCTCGGCGCCGACGAAATAGAGGAGCAGCAGCATCAGCAGGCCGCCGAAGACGGCCCAGGGCAGCAGCTCGCCAACCGGAATGGCAACCGGCCGCGGTGTCTCGATGATGTCGATGGCGCTCATCTCAAATCTCCTTGGGATCCTGCGTCCCAGCGATGGAAGACCGCGTTACGCCGAAGGTCTGACTGAGCCATCGATCGTCGATCGACGGCCTTCACAGTGGCGCGACCGTGCCGGATTTGCACCGGCTTCCTCGGGTCCGTAACGGATCCATCTTTGGGGGCTTGCTTTCGCAAGTCAATCGGCTCCTTGTTTCGCCACCGCCCTCCTGCATGTCAGGCGAGGATTCCGATGACGTTCCGCCGCTTCACCCTGATCGCCAGCGGCGCAACGCAGGCCGCGCGGAAGGGGGCGTTCCCGCTCGACGAGCCGCTGGACGCGAAGGCACTGGCGGAGGCGAAGGCCGCGGCAGGAGAGATCGGCGATGCCGACCGGATCTGGTGCAGTCCGGCGCTGGCGGCGCGACAGACCGCCGAGGCGCTCGGCCTCGAGGCGGAGATCGACCGGCGCCTCGGCAATCCCGATTTCGGGCGCTGGGCGGGAAAGGGGGCGGAAGCGGTGATGGCGGCGGAGCCCGCGATCGTCGCCGGATGGCTCGGCGATTCCACCTCCGCGCCGCATGGCGGCGAATCGCTGGTCGACCTCGTCCGTCGGATCGGCGGCTGGCTCGACGAGCAGGGGCGCCACGCGGCGCGGCACATCGTCGTCTGCCACGCCACCTGCATCTGCGCCGCCGTCGTCCATGTCCTTGCGGCGCCGCCCGAGGCGTTCTGGCGGATCGACATTCCCTCGCTGTCCTTCACCTCGCTCACCGAGCAGGAAGGGCAGTGGCGGCTGCGCGCCAGCGGCTGCCGGTTCAGCAACGCCGCGATCGGAGACGGGGAGAGCTAGGAGCGGGGGCCGCGCTGCGCCTGGAGCCAGGCGAGGCGCGCTTTCATCTGCGCGATGTCGTGGTCGAGCCAGGCGCGGTAGAGCGCGGGCGCCTTGGGATCATGGGCGAGCAGATCCGCCAGCCGGGCGATCTCGGCCTCGCCGGCGCC
>DATKPX010000553.1:0-3051 GCA_035523855.1 Allostellaceae bacterium | reverse complement strand
GGTCGGCAGCCGCGCGCTCGACATTCTGGCGGCGCTGATCGCGGCGCGCGGCGATCTCGTCCGCAAAGACGATCTGCTGCGCCTCGTCTGGCCCGACACCGTCGTCGAGGAGAACAATCTCCAGGTTCAGATCTCGGCCCTGCGGCGCGTGCTGGGCGACGACCGCGCGCTGATCCGCACCGTCGCCGGCCGCGGCTACCGCTTCACCGGCGACGTGCGCGTGATCGGCGACACGCTTGCCGCGGCGGTGCCGATCGCCGGCCCGCGGCGGCCGCCGATCACCAATTTGCCGGCGGCGGTCTCGACCCTGGTCGGGCGCGATATCGAGATCGAGGAGATCCAGAAGCTCGCCAGCATGCATCGGCTGGTGACGCTGAGCGGCGCCGGCGGGATCGGCAAGACGCGCCTCAGCATCGAAGTCGGCCGGCGGATGCTGCCGGAATTCCAGGACGGCGCCTGGCTCATCGAGCTTGCCGCGCTCACCGATCCGGAGCTGGTGCCGGTCGCGATGGCATCGATCCTCGGCCTCGAGCTGCTCGGCGCGCGCACCAGCATCGAGCAGATCGCGACCGCGCTGGCGCCGCGCAACCTGCTGCTGGTGGTCGACAATTGCGAGCACGTGGTGGGCGCCGCCGCGCAGGTGGTGGAGACGGTACTGCGCGCCGCGCCCGACATCCGCATTCTCGCCACCAGCCGCGAGCCGCTGGGCGCCGAAGGCGAATGCATCTACAACCTGCCGCCGCTGGCGATGCCGCCGGAGGGCGCGCGGGACGTCGAGGAAGTCTTGCGCCATGCCGCGGTCCAGCTCTTCATGCTGCGGGCGCGCGCGGTGATGCCGCAATTCGCCCTCGACGATCGCACCGCCTCGGCAGTGGCCGCAATCTGCCGGCGTCTGGACGGCATGCCGCTGGCGATCGAGATCGCGGCGGCGCGCGCGGCGGCGCTCGGCGTCGAGGGACTGGCAACCCTGCTCGATGCCCGCTTCCTCAGCCTCACCGGCGGCCGCCGCACCGTGCTGCCGCGCCACCAGACGCTGCGCGCCACCCTCGACTGGAGCTATGGGCTGCTGTCGGAGACCGAGCGCAAGGTCCTCCGCCGCCTGTCGGTCTTCGCCGGCGGCTTCACCCTCGAGGCCGCCGGCAAGGTCGCCGGCGATGGCGCCATCGACGAGACCGACATCGTCGAGGTGGTGGTCGGCTGTGTCGGCAAGTCGCTGATCACTGCCGATGTCGGCGCCGGCGCGCCGCGCTACCGGCTGCTGGAGACCACCCGCGCCTATCTGCGCGATCGCCTCGACGAGAGCGGCGAGCCGGCGGCGACCTTCCGGCGCCACGCCGAGTTCTATCGCGCCCTGCTGGAGCGCACCGGAACCGCCCGGGAGACCACCTCGGCGGCGGAATGGGCGGCGGCGCTCTCGCCGGAGGTCGACAACGTGCGCGCCGCACTCAGCTGGGCCTTCGCGCCGGGCGGCGAATCCTCGCTCGGCATCGCGCTCGCCGCCGCCTCGGTGCAGATGTGGCTCGAGGCCTCGCTGTTCGGCGAATGCCGCCGCTGGGCCGAGCATGGGCTGGCGCGCCTCGATATCGGCGGCGGGCGCGGCACCCGGCTGGAGATCGTGCTGCAGATGGCGCTCGGCATCTCGCAGATGTATTTGAGCGGCGCCGCGGACGAGACCCGCTCCTACTGGCTCCGGGCGCTCGATCTGGCGGAGAATCTCGGCGAGGTCGAGCATCAGCTGCGGGCGCTCTATGGCCTCTGGCTGCACCATCTGCTGACCGCCGACTACCGCAACTCGCTGCCGATCGCCCGCCGTTTCCGCGGCGTCGCCGAGCGGGCGGGAGCGGGCTCGGACATTCCCGTCGCCGACCGGATGGAGGGAACCAGCCGGCATTACCTGGGCGACCAGAGCGGCGCACGGCGCAACATCGATCGCGTCCTCGCCTACGCGGGGCCGATCAATCGGCGAGCCCTGGTGGTGCGCTTCGGAACCGATCAGCTGACCGCCGCGCGGATGCTGGGCGCGCGACTGCTCTGGCTGCAGGGGTTCCCCGACCAGGCGATGCGGGCGGGCCTCGCCAGCATCGAGGACGCGGCCCACCTCAACCACGCCAATTCCTTCTGCCTGGCGCTGGCCGACGGCGCGGCGCTGATCGCCGCCTGGTCGGGAGACACCGCGACCGACCGGCTGGTCGACGAGCTGATCGAGCGCGCCGAGCGCCACAGCCTCGGCGTCTGGCGCATCTACGGGCTGGCGATGAAGGGCTGGATCGCCGGCGGCCGCGGCGACACGCCGGCGGCGCTGGCGATGCTGCGCACCGCGATCACCGAGGTGGACCATACGCCGCTCGATATCCGCAACGCCCTCTATCACGGCTGGCTCGCCGAGACGCTGGGCCATGCCGGACAGCCGGACGAAGGGATCACCGCCATCAACGAGGCAATCCGGCTGTCGGCCGAGCGCGAGGAGGCGTGGTGCCTGCCCGACCTGCTGCGCATCCGGGGCGAGCTGGCGCTGCGGCGGGACCCGGCCGCGGTCGAGGTCGCGGAGGCGGATTTCCTCCACGCCCTCGATTCGGCGCGCCAGCAGAGCGCGCTCTCCTGGGAGCTTCGCGCCGCCACCGGCCTGGCGCGGCTCCGGCGCGCGCAGAAGCGGCTGGACGAGGCGCGCGACAGCCTGGCCGCCGTCTACAGCCGCTTCACCGAAGGCTTCGAGACCGCCGATCTCCGGGCCGCCAGGACGCTGCTCGACGCCCTCAGCTAAGGCTAGGGATAGATCTTCTTCGGGTTCACCCCGATCTTGAAGGTCTTGGGGTCGGCGTTGGTGAACTCGTAGACCGCCGGCTTGAAGCGGCCGCACTGGCCATATTGATTGCACTCGATCGGCCCGCTGATGCCGTCGAACTTCGCGGCGAAGACGGCATCCCTGAGCGCCTTGCGGCCGATATAGAGCGTGCCCTCCTTGTCGGTGACCGCAACCTTCTCGATCGCCCGGAAGGCCAGCTCGGCGGCGTCGTAGGCATCGGCGTGGAACCCGGAGATCGGCGCCTGGCC
>DATKPX010000552.1:0-3821 GCA_035523855.1 Allostellaceae bacterium | reverse complement strand
CGCGGCAAGATCACGGGGCAGCACGGTGCGCCGCTCGGGCCGCTCATAGAGATCGGCGAGCTCCGGCGGCAGCGGCGGACGGACGCCGGTCGCCTGCTCCACCGCGGCGGGGAATTTGGCGGCGTGCGCGCAGGCGAGCGCCACCATCGGCGCCGCGGCGTCGGGCTTGGCGCGCCGGGCCGCGGCCACCGCCACCGCGCTGTGCGGATCGAGGAGCGCGCCGGTCGCGCGATAGATACCGGCGATTTCCGCCAGGGTCTGCTCGTCGTCGACGCGATGCGCCGCGAAGAGGTTGCGCGCCGCCTGCCACTCCTGATTGCTGGCCGGCAGGGTGCCGGTGGCGCGGAAGCTCTTGAAGGCGGCGGCGACCGCCGCGCCGTCCCGGTTCTTGAGCTCGAAATAGAGCCGCTCGAAGTTGCTGGAGACCTGGATGTCCATGCTCGGGCTGAGGCTCGGCTCGACGCCGGCGATGGTCATCGTGCCGTCGTTGAGGAAGCGGGCGAGGATGTCGTTGCGGTTGGTGCCGATGACGAGATCCGCGATCGGCAGGCCCATCCTGCGCGCCACATGGGCGGCGTAGACGTTGCCGAAATTGCCGGTCGGCACGCTGAAGGAGACCGGCCGGTCCGGCGCGCCCAGCGCCACGGCGGCGGCGACGTAATAGACCACCTGGGCCATGATGCGCGCCCAGTTGATGGAGTTGACCGCCGAGAGATTGTGCTGGGCGCGGAAGCGCACGTCGGCGAACATCGCCTTCACCAGGTCCTGGCAGTCGTCGAAGGTGCCCTCGATGGCGATGGCGTGCACGTTGGCCGAGGGCACCGTCGTCATCTGCCGGCGCTGCACCTCGCTGACGCGGCCCTCGGGATAGAGAATGAAGATGTCGATGGCTTCCCGGTCACGGCAGGCCTCGATCGCCGCCGAGCCGGTATCGCCGGATGTCGCGCCGATGATGGTGACGCGCTCGCGCCGGCGGGTCAGCACATGGTCGAAGAGCGGCCCCACCAGCTGCAGCGCATAATCCTTGAAAGCGAGCGTCGGCCCATGGAAGAGCTCGAGCAGCCAGAGATTGCTGTCGAGCTGGCGGAGCGGCGCCACCGCCGGATGGCGGAAGCCCTGATAGGCCTGATCGACCAGGCGGCGGAACTGGCCGGCATCGACGGTACCGCCCAGGAACGGCGCCATGACGGCGGCGGCGATCTCGCCATAGGAGCGCCCGCGCAGCGCCCGCAGCGCCGCCGCGTCGAGGCTCGGCCAGGCCTCCGGCACATAGAGCCCGCCATCGGCCGCGAGGCCGGCCAGCAGCACCGCGTCGAAAGCGAGGCGCTCCGGAGGACGTCTGGCGTCGCGGGTGCTGAAATAGAGCAAAGGGCGGGCTCCGGAGCCGCCGAGGGACGATCCCTCAGGGCAGGCCGGTGAGCCTATCGCCGGGGTTCCGCCGCTGCAATAAGCCGCCGGCCGGCCCCAATAGCATGATCGTGATAACGACGCGCGGCATTCCCCCAGGAGTTGCCATGGCCAGCACAAGATATTGAAATACCACGAATAAATTTCTTTGCTTCAGAGACGATCTCAACCGGCTTCCGGCGTTTGGGGCATGGCCGCCATGCGCTTCATCCGCCGCCTGAGCAGGCACCAGATTTTACAAGACGGACCCTACCCTGCCGCGCGAAGCTCGCCTGATGGAGAACCTGAGCGGCGTCGAGCAAGTGAGCTTCTGGCGGAGCCGCGAGCTCGGCGAGATCGAGTGGCTGCACGCGCGCTATCTCACCCACCGTTTCGCGCGGCACTGGCACGACGGCTATGCGCTGGGCGTCATCGTCGCCGGCGCCGAGACCTTCTTCTCCGGCGGCATCCGGCACTGCGCCATGAGCGGCAGCGTCGCCATGCTCAATCCCGGCGAGATCCATGACGGCGAGGCGGCGCATCCCCGCGGCTGGCGCTACCGCATGCTCTATCCCGACGTCGCGGTGCTGGAGCGGGCGGCGAGCGAGATCGCCGGCCGGCCGGTGGCGGCGCCGCTCTTCCGCCAGACCATCGTGCGGGACGACGAGGCGGCGGCGCTGCTGGTGGCGGCGCATCGGGCGGCGGAGCAGTCGCCCTCCACCCTTGAGCGGGAGACGTTGCTGCGGGATGCGCTGGCGCTGCTGATCCGGCGCTATGGCGATCTCGGCCCCGCCGCGCCCGCCGCCGGCGACAGCGCGCGGCTGCGCGGGGTGCGCGACCTCATCGAGGCGCGGCTCGACGAGGATCTCTCCCTGGAGACGCTCGCCGCCGAGGCCGGCATGAGCTGCTGGCATTTCCTCCGCGTGTTCCGGCGCGAGACCGGCGCCACGCCGCATCTCTACCTGCTGCAGCGCCGCCTCGCCCGCGCCCGCGCGCTGCTGGCGGCGGGCGAGACGCCGGCGGCGGTGGCCTCCGCCCCCGGCTTCACCGACCAGAGCCACCTCACCCACCGCTTCCGCCGCACCTATGGCGTGACGCCGGCGCGCTTTCGCCAGGCCGCGCACAAGAGCAAGAAATTGCAAGACTGAGGCGGCGCGAGCGGCCACAACTCGCGCGATGACGGTCTCGACCTCCGCGCTTGCCGCCTTTCGCGAAGGCATTCTGCGCTGCCTGCCGGCGGCGCTCGGCGTCTTCGCCTATGGGCTGGTGTTCGGCGCGCTCACCCGGACAGCGGGGCTCGGCCTCGGCGAGGCGGCGGCGATGAGTGCCATCGTGTTCTCGGGCTCGGCGCAGTTCGTGGCCCTCGGCCTCTGGGCCCTGCCGCCGCCGACCGCGACCTTGGCGCTGGCGACGCTTCTCATCAATTTCCGCTTCTTCCTGATGGCGGCGACCATGACGCGCGTGCTGCGCGGCTGGCCGCTCGTGCGTGCGCTGCCGGCGATGTTCTGGGTCACCGACGAGAACTGGGCCGTCACCATGGCGGCAGGCGAGCGGCCGCGCTGGGGCGCCTTCTTCCTCGGCACCGGCTTCACCCTCTATGTCACCTGGCTCGCCACGACAGTCGTCGGCAACGCGCTCGGCAGCGTCATCGCCGATCCCAAGGCATGGGGCCTCGACTTCGCCTTTCCCGCCATGTTCCTGGCGCTCGCCGTCGGCCTCGCCCGCAAGGCGCCGGCGCCCACAGTCTGGATCGCCAGCGCCGGCGCTGCGCTCCTCGCCGACCGCCTCATCGGCGGCAACGCGCCGGTGCTGGTGGGAGGCCTCGCCGGCGCGGCGGTGGCGGCGCTGCGCAAGCCGGAGGCGCGCCGTGCGGGTTGACGTGCTCCTCGCCTTCCTCGCCATGTCGGCGGTGAGCTACGGCATCCGCGTCGCGGGATACCTGGCGCGGAGCCGCCTCCCCGACCATCCGCGCCTCATGGCGGCGATGGACCAGCTGCCGGCGGCGATCCTGATCGCCCTGGTGGTGCCGATGCTGGCGCGCGGCGGCCCCGCCGAATGGATCGCCGCCGCCGTGGTGGCCGCGCTCGCCTGGTTCGTCGACCTGCTGCTGATCCCGCTCGCAGTCGGCGTCGTGGTCGTGGTGCTGCTGCGGGGAGTGATTTAGAGTGGGCAGACCCGAACCGTAACTGATCCAGAGTTGGCAATGAACTTGAAGGAGGTTCTTGGCCGAGCCCAGTGGAGCACAATTACCGCCGCCGAGCTCGACGAGGTCGTCGGTCGTATATCTCGTGGTGGGTCGGGAGATTTACACACGCTGCTGCACATTCTTGGTCGGGCGGGATCATCGCGCTATCGGACCTTGATGGAGGAATACCTTCGCTATTCTAAGGATCCACCCATCGCGGCGCTGGCGCTCAAGGTGCTGTTTCGCTGGT
>DATKPX010000551.1:0-12957 GCA_035523855.1 Allostellaceae bacterium | reverse complement strand
CGGCCATCTCGACCAGGTCGTGATCAGCCACGACATCTGCCACGCGATCCAGTTCAGCGAATTCGGCGGCCACGGCTATGCCCATATCCAGCGCACGGTGCTGCCGCACATGCGCAAGCGCGGCTATTCCGAGGCCGAGATCACGGCGATCATGGTGGGCAATCCGCGCCGGCTGCTGACGTTCGTCTGAGACGCGGCTGAAGCTGCCGGTTCGCAAGCAGCGGCTCGGGACGGCGCTCTCCCCGGATTTGACCCGGCGCCGCCGGCGTCGCCCGACTTATATCGAAGATCGAACCAGGGAGAACTCGTCCCATGAAAGCCGCCGGCACTCCTTCCGTCCTCGTCTTCGACGTCAATGAGACGCTGATCGATCTCGGATCGATGACGCCGCTCTTCGAGCGCGTCTTCGGCGACGGCCGCGTCCTGCGAACATGGTTCGACCAGCTGGTGATGTATTCCATGGCGCTCACCCTCGCCCGCCAATACAAGGAGTTCTGGGCGCTGGGCGCCGGCATGCTGCGGATGCTGGGCGCGATCCACGGCGTTCCCGTCAAGGCGGAGGACGTCGAGGCGCTGGTACAGGGCATGAAGACGATGCCGGCGCACGCCGATGCCGCGGCGGGGCTGCAGACGCTGCAGGCTGCCGGCTTCCGGATGGTGACGCTCACCAATTCCCCGCCGATCCCCGGCAGCCGCAGCCCGCTGGAGAATGCCGGGCTCGACCGGTTCTTCGAGCGGCAGTTCAACGTGCAGACGGTCGGCGTCTACAAGCCGGCGACGGCCGTCTACCAGATGGTCGCTCTGGAGCTCGGCGTTCCCACCAGCGCCTGCTGCATGGTCGCGGCCCATGTCTGGGACACGATCGGCGCCCAGTGCACCGGCATGGCAGGCGCGCTGCTGACCCGTCCCGGGAATGCGGCGCTGCCGGTCCCGGGCGTGCCGCAGCCGGATGCGGTGGCGGCGGACCTGCCGTCGCTCGCGGCGCAACTGATCCAGTTGTGGCGGAGCTAGCGCCGGCCGCGGTGCCCGGCGATGAGTTGGTCGGCAACGTCGTCGAGGTCGCTGCCGACGAGCCGCGGCTGCGGACCCACGCCCAGCAGATCATTGCCGACGCGCCTGATCAGCGCCGCGTCCCACCCCGCCGCCACCGCGCCCAGCGTGTCCCAGGTATGACAGGCGATGAGGCAGAACTCGGAGGGTTTGGCGCCGAGCTCCTTCTCGACATAGGCGTAGGCCTGGCGCGAGGGCTTGTGATGCCGCACGCCATCGGCGCTGAAACGCCGCTCGAAGAGGTCGACGATGCCGCCATGCTCGAGCTGGCGGGTCTGCACCTCCAGCAGATTGTCGGTGAGGGTGAAGAGCCGGAAGCCGGCGTCGCGCAGCTTGCGGAGCGCCGCCGGCACCTCCTTGTGCGGCGGCATGGTGGAGAACTTCTCCTTGAGCTCCGCCTTGTCCGCCTCGCCGATGGCGATGCCCTCGGTGTCCGCCAGCATCTTCATCACCGCCGCGCCGATATCGGTGAAGGGGACGTAGCGGCCGGCCACGGTGAGGGCGGCGGAATAGAGGATGAGGTTGGTGAACCAGAGCCGCATGGCCCCGCGGTTACCGAAGATGCGCTCGAAGACCGGCTCCATCGTCCGGAGATCGAGCAGCGTCTCGTTGACGTCGAAGACGATCAGGGGAAGAGCGGCCATGTCGTTCGACGCCGATCTCACCTGGAGCGCGGGAGGAAATCGCGGATCGCCGCGGCGATCTCGCCGCTGTGGGTCTCCAGCGCGAAATGGCCGGTGTCGAGGAACCGCACCTCCGCCGCCGGCATGTCGCGCTTGAACGCCTCCGCGCCGGCCGGCAGGAAGAAGGGATCGTTCTTGCCCCAGACCGCCAGGAAGGGCGGCTTGTGCCGGCGGAAATACGCCTGGAATTCCGGATAGAGCGCGACGTTGCTCTTGTAGTCGCCGAAGAGATCGAGCTGCACCTCGTCGGCGCCGGGCCGCGCCAGATAGTAATTGTCGAGGCAATAGCCGTCCGGCGAGACCGCGGTCGGATCGGCGACGCCGTGCGTATATTGCCAGACCGTCGCTTCCGGCTTGAGGAAGGCGCGGAGCGCCTTGCGGTTCGCCTCCGAGGCGTCCTGCCAATAGGCGCGGATCGGGTTCCAGCCCTCGCTCAGCCCCTCCACATAGGCGTTGCCGTTCTGCGAGATGAGCGCGGTGATGCGCTCGGGATGCCAGAGCGCCAGGCGAAAGCCGGTGGGCGCGCCATAGTCGAAGACGTAGAGCGCGAAGCGGTCGAGCTTGAGCGCCTCGGTGAAGCGGTCGATGGTCGCGGCGACATTGTCGAAAGTGTAGCGGAAGTCGCCGCGAGCCGGCATCGAGGACTGGCCGAAGCCGGGCAGGTCGGGCGCGATGAGGCGGAAGCGGTCGGCGAGCCGCGGAATGAGATCGCGGAACATGTGGCCGGCGCTCGGAAAGCCGTGCAGCAGCAGCAGCACGGGCGCATCCGCCCGGCCCGCCTCGCGCCAGAAGATCTCGACGTCGCCGACTTGCATCCGCCGGTAAGTGATCTCTGCCATCTGACTCTCCTTTGCTCGCAAGCTGTCGATGTCGCGGCTAGCCCGCCGCCTCGAGGATCATGTCGATGACGATCTCCGGCGCGGTGACCAGGGGCGCGTGATCGACTCTCGCCGAGCGGATGCGCGCGCCCATGCGCTCCGCCATGAAACGCTGCGTCGCCGGGCTGATCATCCGGTCCTCCTCGGCGACCAGGAACCAGGACGGCTTGCCGCGCCAGGCCGGTTGCGGCGCCTTCTCCTGGATGCAGGCGACGGCGATCGGCCGCTGGGTCGCGGCGAAGAGCGCGGCGCGCGCCGGCGATGCATGCTGGGCGAAAGCGGCGCCGAACGCCGCGCGCGGCATCCAGATGAAGCCGCGCGCGTCCGGCGCCAGCCGCGGCGCCGCCGGATGCGGCTTCTCGCGGTAGAAGACCTCGGCCACCGTCTCGCCCTCGTCCGGCGCCAGCGCCGCGACGAAGACCAGCGCGCGGACCCGCTCGCTGCGGCTCGCGGCGATCACCGCGCCGCCATAGGCATGCGCCACCAGCACCACCGGGCCCTCGGTGCGCTCCAGGGCGCGGTCGAGGGCGGCAACGTCGTCGGAGAGCGAGGTCAGCGGGATCGGCGCCGCCAGCACCTCGAACCGCCGGGACAGCAGCGGCCCGATCACCTCGCTCCAGCTCGAGCCGTCGGCCCAGGCGCCGTGCACCAGCACGACGCTGGCGCTTCCCTTCGATCCATTCATGCTCGATCCTTTCCGCGCATCATCCACCGCATCAGAGGTCGAGCTGGATGTCGGAGGCCGGCGCCGAGCAGCAGATCAGCGCGTTGCCCTCCGCCGGTGGATCGAGAGGTTCCGGCCCATAGCGGAGCGCGCCGTCGAAGAGCGCGCACTCGCAGCTGTGGCAGACGCCGGACCGGCACGACCAGCGCGCGGGAACGGCGCAGGCCTCGGCGAGCTCCAGCAGGCTCTTGAAGCGCGGGTCCCAGCGAACCGCGAGGTTGCTCCTGGTGAAGGTGACGAGCGGCCCGGTGCCGGCTTCGCCTGCCGGCAGGTGGGGAGCGACGCGCGGCGCATCGACGATGCTCGAGGGCGCCGGCGCCTCGGAGCCGAAAACCTCCTGGTGGATGCGCCCCCCGGCGACGCCCCAGCGGCCGAGCGCGGCATCGATCTCCGTGAGGAAGGCGGGCGGACCGCAGAGATAGAAGTCGCTCTCCTGCGGCACGCCGAGGCGCTGCAGCAGCGGGATGTCGAGATGGCCGATGGCGTCGAAATCGCGGCCGAGCCGGTCGGCGGCGCGCGGCCGGCTGTAGAGCACCGTCGAATGGGCGCGAGCCAGCGAGCGGAGCAGGGTGCGCGCCTCCTCGGCAAAGCAATGATGGGCGCCGTCGCGGGCGCCGTGCAGCCACCAGACTTCCCGTGCCGAGCCCGCGCCGGCGGCGGCGGCCGCATAGAGCATCGCCAGCATCGGCGTGACGCCGATGCCGGCGCTCATCAGCACGACCGGACTGGTGCCGGGCGGCAGCACGAAGGTGCCGCGCGGGGCGCTGGTCTCCACCGTGTCGCCCGGGCGGACGTGCTCGTGTAGATAGACCGATCCCGCGCCGGCCTCGCGCTTCACGCTGATGCGGTAGGTGCCGGCGGCGGGCGGTCCCGAGAGCGAATAGATCCGCGTCAGCGTCGGCGCATCGGGCCTGGACGGCAGCCGGATGACGATGTGCTGGCCCGGCAGCGGCTCGGGCAGCGGCGATCGATCGGCCGACGCGAGGGTGAAGGACCGCACGTCATCGCTGTCCACCGTGGCGGCGACGACCTGCAGCGGGCGGAAGCCGCGCCAAGCGACGGGCGCCGATGCCACCAGCCCCGCATTGCCGCTTGGGCGGCCCTGCGAGCCGGCGTCGAGAAGCGCCCGGAAGGATTCCTGCCAGTCCCAGCTCAGCGCCGGAATGCGCAGCGAGCGCCCGAGCGCCTCGGCGGGATGGCGGGACGTGTAGAGCAGCGCATCGATCTCCGCGACGGTCATTCGCTCGGGACCGTCGACGATCTTCTCGATCGGGTCGCCGGCGCCGATCTCGCCTTCCTCGATGACGCGGCAATAGAAGCCTGGCCGATGGTGCGCCACCAGCAGCGCCGGCATCTCCACATGGTCCATCCGGATGGCGAGGCGGTAGCAGGTGACCCGCGGCTGGCTCACCTCGAAGACGGCGCCGCCGATGCGGAAGCGATCGCCGACGCAGACCTCGCTGTCGGCCAGCCCCTCGACGGTGAGGTTCTCGCCGAACTGGCCGCGCTCGAAATCGGAGCGGCCGAGAAACCGCTCCCAGTAGCGGTAGGAGTCGAGCTGATAGACGAGGACGGCACGCCGCTCGCCGCCGTGACCGTGGAGGTCGGCCTGCCCGTCTCCGTCGAGGTTGAGACGCCGCGCCATCACCCGTCCGGCGACCGGCCGCTTCCAGATCGCCGTCCGCACGGTCCGGCCCTGCCACGGAACCTCGCGCGGCAGGCCGACATTCACCGAGACGAGGACGCTCACGGCTTCGCTCCTCCTTGCTGGCATCCGCCGCCGGATGCCCGGCGTTCCAGTGGCGCTAGTAACCGTTCACATACCATTTGTCAAGTTACGCACTCGGTACCGCCCGCATGGACACCGATGCTGCCGGGGTGTGTTTACCGGCAGGCGGAGCGCTTTTCCATGATCCAAATAGACGACTGCCGGGCGATTGTCGCGGCCGCATCGCCCTCGCGCGCGGCGCGCCGCAAGATCGATGAAATCGTCGCAAGAAAGGCCATTTTCGGTTGTCGATCGAGAATAGGTCACTTCACAAGACACCAGCTGCGCAAGCCATCGGGTCGGGCCTTGCCCCAACGAGCGGCGTTCAACCGCCGCGCTCATGGCCGCGCCGTCGCCGCCATCGCCTGGGTGTTGATAACCTCTATAAATAGTGTTAACAGGTTAGATATCCGAGGATCCACCACGATGCACATCGCCTATCGCGGCCTCGATGTCGACGGTCTCGGCATCTTCTATCGGGAAAGCGGCAAGGCCGAGGCGCCGGCGGTGCTGCTGCTGCATGGGTTTCCGACCTCGGGACACATGTTCCGCGAGCTGATCCCGCTGCTCTCCGACCGGTTCCACGTGGTGGCGCCGGATCTGCCCGGGTTCGGGCGCTCCGACATGCCGCGCGACGGGCGCTTCCGCTACACCTTCGCCAATCTGGCGCGGGTGATCGACCGCTTCACCGAGACGCTCGGCCTCGAGCGGTTCGCGATCTACGTCTTCGACTACGGCGCGCCGGTCGGGTTGCGGATGGCGCTGGCGCATCCCGAGCGCATCACCGCGATCGTCACCCAGAACGGCAACGCCTATGAGGAAGGGCTGAGCCGGGACTGGGATTCCCTGCGGGAATACTGGCGCAAGCCGACGCCGGAATACCGCGAATCCCTGCGCGCCGCCTTCACGCCGGCGGCGGTGATGGGCCAGTACACAAACGGCGTTGCCGACGCCTCGGCGGTCTCGCCGGACGGCCCGGCGCTCGACAGCTACTACCTGTCGCGGCCGGGCGCGCAGGAGGTGCAGCTCGACCTCTTCGCCGATTACGGCTCGAACGTCGCGCTCTATCCGGAGTTCCAGAAATATTTCCGCGACCGCCAGCCGCCGCTGCTGGCGGTCTGGGGCAGGAACGACCCCTATTTCCTGCCGGCGGGCGCCAGGGCTTTCCGCCGCGACATCGACGGCGCCGAAGTCACCCTGCTCGACACCGGCCACTTCGCGCTGGAGACCCACCACCGGGAGATCGCCGCCGCGATCCGCGACTTCCTCGATCGCAAGCTCTCACGCCAAGGGGAGCGCTGATCCATCAATCCTTATCCGCGGGAGACTATCGGCATGACACGACGCTCGATGATCCTGAGCGCCTTCTTCTTTAATCCGCAGGGCGACCACCGGATGTCCTGGCGCCATCCCGGCGCGCCGGGCAAGGAGATCTTCGGCCTCGACTACTATCGCGGCCTCGCGGAGGCCGCCGAGGCGGCCCGGCTGGACGCCATCTTCGTCGCCGATCACGTGGCGATCTGGGACAGCTATGAGAGCAACGTCGCGCATTACGCCAATGCGCGGCTGGAGCCGCTGACCCTGCTGACCGCGCTGGCGGCGGTGACCCGCCACATCGGTCTCATCGGCACCGCCTCGGCCTCCTACACCGAGCCCTACAACCTCGCGCGCGCCTTCGCCTCGCTGGATCATCTCAGCAACGGCCGCGCCGCCTGGAACGTCGTCACCTCGGGCATGAACGAGGAGGCGATGAATTTCGGCCGCGACGCGAACATCGAGCACGCCTTCCGCTATGAGCGCGCGGGTGAGTTCCTCGAGGTGGCGACGGCGCTCTGGGACAGCTGGGAGGACGAGGCTCTCTTGCTCGACAAGAAGTCGGGCTATTTCGCCGATCCCGCCCGCGTGCACCGGCTCGATCACCTGGGCAAGCACTTCAAGGTGCGAGGGCCGCTCAATGTGCCGCGCCCGCCGCAGGGGCATCCCGTCATCGTGCAGGCAGGCTCCTCCGAGGACGGCAAGCGCCTGGCGGCGGCCCATGCCGATGTCAACTTCGCCCTTACCCGCAGCATCGAGGAGGGCCAGCAATACCGCCGGGATTTCGACCAGCGCCTGGCGCGCAACGGCCGCGCGCCGGAGAGCTTCAAGATCCTGCCCGGCGTGCTGCCGATCGTCGCCCGCTCCGCCGCCGAAGCGCAGGAAAAGCGGGAGTTCCTGGAGACGCTGGTGCCGGAGCGCGTGGGCATCGATCTCGTCTCCAGCTGGTGCGGCGTCGATCTCAGCGGATACCCGAGCGACGGGCCGCTGCCGCCGCTGCCGGACGAGGCCTCCTTCGACGGCCAGCGCACCAACCTCGCGCGGGTGAAGGCCTTCGCGGAGCAGAAGCTCTCGATCCGCGAGATCGCGCGCCGCATCGCCAGCGCCGGCACCGCGCCGGTGATGGCGGGGAAGCCCGCCGACATCGCCGACGAGATGGCGGCCTGGTTCGAGGCCGGCGCCGCCGACGGCTTCAACCTGATGTTCCCGGTGCTGCCCGAGGACTGGCTGAATTTCACCCGCGAGGTGGTGCCCGAGCTGCAGCGCCGCGGCCTGGTGCGCCGGGACTATGAAGCGGGCACGTTTCGGGAGAGGCTGGGGCTGCCGCGGCCGGCCAATCGCTTCGCCGGCCCGGCGAAAGCCGCCGCGAAGCCCTGACCGGCGCGGGCTGAAGCCGCCGCCTCTCGAGGAGAGCACGTCTTGATCGTCACCGAGTTTCCGCGCCGGGTGCGCGTCATCGAGCACACGCTGATTCCGCTCAGCGACGGCACGCGCCTCGCGGCGCGCATCTGGCTGCCGGAGGACGCCGAGCGCAATCCCGTTCCGGCGATCCTCGAATATCTTCCCTATCGCAAGCGCGACGGGACCCACGAGCGGGATGCGCTGACGCATCCCTACCTCGCGGGCCACGGCTATGCGGGGGTGCGCGTCGATATCCGCGGCAGCGGCGAATCCGAGGGGCTGCTGTTCGACGAATATGCGCGGCAGGAGCAGGACGACGCCCTCGAGGTCATCGCTTGGCTCGCCGCGCAGCCCTGGTGCAGCGGCGCCGTCGGCATGATGGGAATCTCCTGGGGCGGGTTCAACGGCCTCCAGGTCGCGGCGCGCCGGCCGCCGGCGCTCAAGGCGGTCGTCACGCTCTGCTCCACCGACGACCGCTACCGCGACGACGTGCACTACATGGGTGGCGCCCTGCTCACCGCGGGCATCGACTGGGCCTCCTTCTTCTTCAACGCCATGTGCCATCCGCCCGACCCGGCGCTGGTCGGCGAGGCATGGCTGCCGATGTGGCGGCGGCGGTTGGAGAACCTGCCGCTGTTCCAGGAGATCTGGATGCAGCACCAGCGCCGCGACGAGTACTGGCGGCCGGGCTCGGTGTGCGAGGATTACGGCGCGATCCAGTGCCCGGTCTATGCGGTCGGCGGCTGGACCGACGCCTACAAGAACGCGATCCCGCGCCTGCTCGAGCATCTCAGGGTGCCGCGCAAGGGCCTCATCGGGCCCTGGGCGCATGCCTATCCGCATTTCGCGCAGCCCCGCCCGCAGATCGGTTTTCTGCAGGAGACGCTGCGCTGGTGGGATCACTGGCTGAAAGGCATCGACACCGGCGTGATGGACGAGCCGATGCTGCGCGCCTGGATGACGGAGAGCGTGGCGCCGGCGCCTTATCACGAGACCCTGCCCGGCCGCTGGGTCGCGGCGAATTCCTGGCCGCCGGCGGAGATCGCGCCGCAGCGCCTGCTGCTGACCGATGTCGGGCTGCGGCCGGAGGGCGCGCTCACCACGGCGGCGACCGTGTCTACGCCCGAGACCCTGGGCAAGGCGGCGGGCGAGTGGTGCCCATTCGGCCGCGGGCCCGATCAGGCCGGCGATCAACAGGAAGAGGATCGCCGCTCGCTGGTCTTCGAGACCTCGCCGCTCGACGCGCCGGTCGAGATCCTGGGCGCGCCGGTGGTCATGCTCGAACTCGCCGCCGACAAGCCGGTCGCCAACCTGGTCGCCCGCCTGTGCGACGTCCACCCCGACGGCCGCTCGCTGCGCGTGAGCTACGGCATTCTCGCCCTCAGCCATCGCGACGGGCACGAGGCGCCGTCGCCCCTGGTCGCCGGCGAGCGCTATCGCGTGCGCCTCCAGCTCAACGACGCCGGCTCGGCGTTTCCGGCCGGGCACCGGATCCGGCTCGCGCTCTCCACGACCTATTGGCCGATGATCTGGCCGGCGCCGGAGCGAGCGACGCTGACGATCCTCGGCGGCGCGCTCGAGCTTCCGGTGCGCCCGCCGCAAGCGGCGGACGCGCTGCTGCCGCCGCTGCCGGAGCCGGAGACGGCGGCGCCCGAGCCGCTGACGAAGCTCGGTCCGCGCGCCGTCCGTATCGACCGCATCGGCCTGGAGCTGGGCTCGGAGAGCCGTTTTTCCTACCACCTGGAGGACGAGGATCCGCTCAGCGCCACCGGCGACTTGCGGATGAGCGAGACGATCGCCCGCGATGCCTGGCGGGTGCGCACCGAGACGCGGATCCAGCTCTCCTGCACGCGCGAGGAGTTCCGGCTGACGGCCAGCCTGCGCGCCTGGAACGGCGAGGAGGAAGTGTGCCATCGCGAGTGGGACCGCTCCCTTCCGCGCGACCTCATCTGACAGGGAGAGGAGACCCATGGAAGCCCCCCTCACCTCCTCCGACCGCAGCGCAGCTTCCGAGCCGGAGATTGGCGTCGACGCTTTCCGCCATGCCATGCGCGAGCTCGCCGGCGGCGTCGCGGTGGTGACCGTTGGTCGGGACGCAGACATCACCGGCTTCACCGCCACCTCCGTCGTGTCTCTCTGCGCGAGTCCGCCGCGGATCTTCATCTGCGTCAGCCGCAGCTCGGCGTCCTGGGCGGCGCTGCAGAAGCATCCCTGTTTCGGCATCAACCTGCTGCGCCAGGAGGATCGTGCCGTTGCCGACCGGTTCGCCGGCCGCGACGGGCTCGAAGGCGCCGAGCGCTATCGGGGCGCGGCGTGGTCGCCACTGCGCACCGGCGCGCCCCTGCTCGACACCGCCCTGGCCGCCCTCGACTGCGAAGTCGAGGAGAGCCTTGCCCGCTACGACCACGCGATCGTCATCGGCCGGATCATCGCGATGCGCGTGCGCGCCGACGGCCCGCCGCTGGTCTACTGGCAAGGCGACTATCACCCGTTCGAGCAGATCGTCGGAGCCCGCAAGGCTCCCTGAAGGGAGGTCGGATGGCCGAGCACAGAGTATCGACGGAGCGGGTCCGGTTCTTTTCCGACGGCGTCTTCGCGGTCGTCATCACCATCATGGTGCTGGAGCTCAAGGCGCCGGAGTCCGCGAGCGCGTCGGCGATCCTCGCACTGTGGCCGACCGGCCTCGCCTACGCGGTCAGCTACCTCTTTCTCGCCATCGTTTGGGTCAATCACCACCACCTCCTGAGCTATGCGGAGGTGGCGACGACGCGGCTGATCTGGATGAATTTCGCGCATCTGTTCCCGACCTCCCTGGTGCCCTTTGCCACCGCCTGGATCGCCAACACGCGCCTGGCGCCGGTGCCGGTGGCGGTCTACGCCGGCGTCTTCGTGCTGGTGAACCTCACCTATGTCCTGCTCTGCCGGGAGGTGGTCGATCGGCGCCGCGCCCGGGACGTGCCGGCGCGGGCGCGGCGGATGATGCGGATGCGATCGTTCCTGACCATGGGGGTATTCGCCGCCGCGGCCGTCGTGTCGCTGCGATTTCCGGTCGCCGGGCTGGCGCTGATCTGCTGCTGCCTGACAGTCTATCTCCGCCCCGAGGCGCCGACGCTCGGCGCCTGACCGCAGAGCTCGGCCATCGCCGCATGGCAGGAAACCCAGGGATGCCGGCCCGCATAACTTGTCTGCTGCCCACGGAGTGGTTAAATCACAGGTGGGGTTGGGGAGGGACAAACCTCGCATGGCAGACAAGCGACCGCCCGCGCTCTTCATCGCCGACGCGCTCGGCCTCGATTTCCTGAACTCGACCGCGACGCCCGTGGACGAGAAGGTCGAATGGCTCGACGACGGCGAAGGCCTCCTGAACTGGCTCGAGCAGGCCGGGCTGGTGCCGAAGGACGTCGCCGCCGCCTTCCGCGCCAGCGCGCTCCCCGGCGAGCTCGACGCGGTCGCCGCCCAGGCGCGAGCGCTCCGGGAATGGTTCCGCGGCTTCATGACGAAGCACATGGGCAAGCCGCTGACCAAGATTGCGGCGGCGGAGCTGGCGCCGCTCAACCGAGTGCTCGCCCGCGACGAGGCCTTCGGGCAGGTCGTCCTCGCTCCCCGCGAGTCCAATCACGGCGGCGCAGCGGGACTCACGATGCAGGCGCGGCGGCGGTGGCGCTCGCCTGATTCCCTGCTGCTGCCGATCGCCCAGACCATCGCCGAGTTCCTGAGCAGCGAGGATCTCACCTACGTCAGGGCTTGCGAGGGCCCGACCTGCACGCTGCTCTTCCTGGACCGGACGCGCGGCCATGCCCGGCGCTGGTGCAGCATGGCGGTCTGCGGCAACCGCGCGAAGCAGGCGGCGCATCGCGCGCGCTCCCGGCGCTCGAGAAGCGCGGCGCGCTGAGCGCGGGCGGCGCGCCTCTCTTATCTCGCGGGATGGCCTTCGATCAGCGCCGCGGCCGGCGAGTTGTCGGGATCGAGGCAGCGCTGGATGTAGCCGTCGACCATCGGCTCCCAGAGCTTCCAGAGGCGCTGCAGGTCCTCGATCGGCGTATCGGAGCAGTCGATGCGCAGATCGATGGGCGCGAAGGGTACGCCCGGCCGCGCCACCTTGAGCGAGGCCGAACGGAGCGGATAGGCCTCGCCGCCGACCTCGAGGCCGCGCCTGAGCGCGGTCAGCAGCCGGTCGGACAAGGCGCTCGCCGGCTTCTCGCCGAAGCCCTGCAGCATGGCGCCCACCACCTTGTCATTGGCAAGACCGTTGCCGACCACGACCACGCCCGGCTCGATCCGGGCGCCCTTGGCGTCGGTGCATTTCGCGCCGGTGTACTCCGCCCCGCGCCCCTTGAGGTCGAGCACCGCGAGCTGCCGCCACGCGGCATGGGGCGTCGATTCCAGCATCCGCGACAAGGTCTCCTGGGCGGAGCGCCCCTCCGCGAGGTTCTTGACGCCGAGTTCGCCCAGGCGCGGATCCGAGCGCGCCTGCGACAACACGACGCCGACACCGGGCGCCACGAAGGGCGCGCGCCCGCCGGCCGCCATGCTGGAGGTCGCCAGGGCGCAGCCGAATTCGCCGGTTCGCGGGCATAGTCCGGCAATGGAGAAAGTCATGGTGGTTGTTCCCTCGCCGCAGTTTGGGGCCCGGCCATCATAGGCCGAGCTTCCCGCGCCCCACACGATTTTCATCGCTCGATTGAAATCGCCGCACTCGCCTCGGCGCCGCGCCGGAGTCAAGATGATCGCAAGGGGGCGCGGGTGCCGATGGGGGATGGCGCATTGGGTCGACGTGGCGGCGGCGGGCAGCTCGTTCTCCGGAAGCTGACGAAGCACTATGCCGGCATGACCGTCGTCAACGGCATCGACCTCGCTGTCGAGGCCGGCGAGTTCCTGACGCTGCTGGGACCGAGCGGCTCCGGCAAGACCACGACGCTGATGATGATCGCCGGCTTCACGCCGCCGAGCGACGGCGCCATCCACCTCAACGGCGCGTCGATCGCGGGACTGCCGCCGGAGCGGCGGAACATCGGCGTGGTGTTCCAGAACTACGCGCTCTTCCCGCACATGACTGTGTTCGACAACATCGCGTTTCCGCTGCGCATGCGGCGGCGGTCGCGCGGCGAGATCGCGGAGAAGGTGAAGGCGGCGCTGCGG
>DATKPX010000550.1:0-19800 GCA_035523855.1 Allostellaceae bacterium | reverse complement strand
CCGCCAGCTGCAGCGTGCCGCTGTCCGGCTGCACGACGCCGGCCATCACCTTGATGAGCGTGGACTTGCCGGCGCCGTTCTCGCCGAGGATGGCGTGGATGCGGCCGGGGAGGCAGTGGAACACCGCATCCTCGAGCGCGCGCACGCCGCCGTAATGCTTGGAGACACCCTCCATGCGGAAGAGCGGGGTGCCGTCGATCATGCCGCTCTCCCGCAGGGTCGGAGTGCTACTGGTTCGCTTCCGACTTGCCCATGATCTCGGTGGCGGAGAAGCCGATTTTGCAGCCGGGGAAGGAATTCCCGACGAAGAAATTGTCGGAGAGGTCCGGATAGTAGTCCTCGCCCGACTTCATCTTGGGATACTCGGTATAGGAGACCGGCAGGGCGATCGCCTGCGGGATCTTCTGGCCCTGCAGCTCGGCGATCGCCGCCTTGATGGTGACCGCGACCTGCGCCGGGCCGGTGCCGGCGGAGGAGCAGTGCAGGCCCTTGTCGGCGTATTGGGCGCAGAGCTTACGGAAGCCGTTCTCGGTCTCGCCGGAGACCGGGATGAAGGGATGCCCGGCATCGATGAGGGCGCGCACCGTGCCGGTGGAGCCGCCCTGGGTGTAGATGCCGTCGAACTTCTTGTGGACGGCGATGGCGTCGGCGGTGACTTTCTGCGCGGTGCCGTCGTCCCACTTGCCGACCACCTCCACCACCTCGAACTTCTTGCCTGACTTGTCGAGCACCTCGTGGAAGCCGTTGTGCCGGTCGCGGTCGACGGAATTGCCGGAAACGCCGCGCACCTCCAGCAGTCGCCCGCTGTCGCCCTTGATCTCCTTGAGGAGCCAGCGCGCGGCGAGGCGACCGAGCTCGACCTGGTCGACGTTGACGATGACGCCGTCGGGTGATTCGATCACGTTGTCGAAGGAGAGGATGGCGACGCCCGCCGCATTGGCGCGCTTCACGACCGGCGTGAAAGCGGCGGGATTGAGCGCGTTGACGATGACGGCGTCATAGCCGGAGTTGATGAAATTGTCGGCGGCGGCGATCTGCGCGGCGAGATCCTCGCCGGTGGAGACCACCTTGAATTCCTTGATCTGCGCCTTGACATCAGGCTGATCGGCATAGGCCTTGGCGGTCTTGATCATCTGGATGCGCCAGGTGTTGCCGATGAAGCCGTTGGCCAGCGCGATCCGGTAGGGCCCAGGCTTCTTCGCCATCTGGAAGTATTTCGTGCTCGCTTCCCAGGGCTTGAAGCAGTCGGGATCGACGCCGGGACCGGCGACGACCTGCGGCCCCGCGGCGGAGGCGACGGCGCCGAAGCTGCAGAGGATCGAGACGCTGGCAAGCAAGCGCAGCGCCGAACGCTTCGCGATGGCGGGTGTCATGGGGTGGTTCCTCCCAGGTCATCTTCTTTAATTGGCCGTCGCCGGAACCTGCGGCTTCGGCGCGGCCATCTACAATCTAGCGAATTGCCGAGGCCAAGTCATTGAACGAGTGGCATCGCTGCAGATGCCAAGCCGCTGGGCGGCAATAACAATGTTGTGACACGAAGAGCCGCGTCGGCGCCGGGATCGCCAGCCGATCAGCCGCCGGCGCCGCGCGGGCGACGCGCCGGCAGAGCGATGGCCGAGGCGAAGATCCCGTCGGGGTCGAAGCGTCGCTTCAGGTATTGCAGGCGGGCGGCATTGCCGCCATAGGCGAAAGCGGTCTGCTGCTGGTCGTCCGGCCCCAGCATGCTCGCATGGCTGCCGGCGAGTGCATCCGACGCGAGCCTGTCCGAGAGGGCGCGCGCCCATTGCCGATGCGCGGCACCGCCGTCGCCGATGGCGGGCTCCCAGGCCGCGACGATCCCCACCATGAAATGCGGCTCCCGCAGCCCGAAGGCCGTCGCGTCAGGGCGCACGCGCGTCGCCGCGCCGCGCAGGCAATCGATGGTGATCGCCGAGTGCGGCGAGGTCCGGCACTTGCCGGCGGCGACGAATGCAGAGACCGCGCGCGGCGTCAGCGCCGGCAGCGAGCGCGTGCGGATCGCATAGTTCCGGCCGCCAGCGAGATGCGCGTCGAACCGGCCGAGCAGCTCCGCGATGGACATGAAGCCGATCTGCGACACCGCCGGCGAGCCCAGGCGCTGCAGTGCCGCCATGAAACGCTGGCCTCCGGCAGGCTCGCCGCTCCAGGCGGGCGCCAGGTAGACCATGGGCTCTCCATCGACACCCGGCAGCATGCCCGCCTGCACGGTCAGCTCGTCGGGAGCCGTGGCCATGATCTCGGCGTAGCCGCGCAGCACCGCTTCCGCCTCCGGCCACGGAAAGGTGATCAGGCCGGCCAGCACGGTTCCCGGCGCATGCAGGCGGACGCGCATCGACGCGACGACGCCGAAATTGCCGCCGCCGCCGCGCAGGGCCCAGAACAGATCGGCGTTCTCCGTGGCGTCGGCGGTCGTGCGACCGCCGTCGGCAAGCACCATCTCCGCTTCCAGGAGATTGTCGAGCGCGAGCCCGCAGCGGCCGCTCAGCGGCCCGTAGCCGCCGCCGAGCGTCAGGCCGGCTATGCCGATGCCACCGATCGTCCCGGTGACGGCGGCGAGTCCGTGCGGCGCCGCGGCGGCAGCGAGATCCGAGCCGGTGGCGCCACCGGCGACCGTGGCGATCCCCGCGGCCGGATCGATGGTCACTGACCGCATCGCCGAGAGATCGATCACCATGCCGCCATGGCAGAGCGCGCGCCCGGCCCAGTCATATCCGCCGCCGCGGACCGAAAGCGCGAGGCCATGGCGGCGGGCGGCGCCGATCGCCGCCTGCACGTCCTCCACCGTCTCGCAGAGCGCGAAGAGGGCGGGGTAGTGGTCGATGGCGCCGTTCCAGATTTTCCGCGCGCGGCTGTAGCCGTCCTCGCCCGCCCGCAGGATCCTGCCCTGGATGGCGGCGCGATAGGCGTCCTCTCCTGGCAGCACGACCTTGCCCTGCATCACCGCGCGAAGCTCGCGCGCTGCCGCCAGCCCAGATCGCGCGGCCATGTTCATCTTCGCCATGGGTAGGCTCCCTTCGCCAATGAGCGCGAAGAAAGCTGCAGCAGCGTGGCTACTGCCTGATTTCAGGGAGGGAGAATGGCGTTACGGGCGTAACCGCCCGCGGCCGCTGCGGCGCGACGACGCAGCGCGCCAACGCCGCCGCCAGCTCGGAAAATCCCAGCGGCCAGTGGAGCACTTCCGAAATGCCGGCGGCGATCAGCGCGTCCGGGCCGATCTCCTTGGAGGAGGCCGTCGCCAGCAGGATCGGCAGGCGCGGCGCCGCCTGATGCAGCACCGCCGCGAGCTCGACCGCCGCTGTCGACGGCATGAGGTGACCGACCAGCATCGCATCGAAGCGCTCCGGCGCGGCGCGGCACGCCGCCAGCGCATCGGCCGCGCGGGTGAACCCCACAGGCTCGTAGCCCAGCGCCGCCAGCGCTTCCTCGTCGCGCAGCAGGCGCTCACGCTCGTCCTCGATGACCAGCACGGTCTTGCCGTCTCCGACGGCGAGGCTGGGGGTCGCAGCGCTGGCGGCCGCCGGCGTGGTATCGATCCGCGGCAGCCAGACCTCGAAGCAGCTGCCGGCGCCGGGCGCGCTGCGCACGTTGAGCGCGCCGCCGTGCTCGCGCACGATCTCGCGCGTCGTCGCCAGCCCCAGCCCGTTGCCGGCCATCCGGGTGGTGAAGAATGGCTCGAAGAGGCGCTCGAGCACCGCCTTGCTCATGCCGCGACCGGTATCGCTGACGGCGATGCGGACATAGCGGCCCGGCTGCAGCGTGCCGTGGCTGAGCCCGAGCGCATGGGGCAGGCCGTGCAGTTCGACCTCGATCTCGATGCGGCCTGAAAGATCGACCGCCTGCGCCGCGTTCTTGCAGAGATTGAGGATCACCTGCTGAAGCTGCGCCGCCTCGCCCGAGACGATGGCGAGCTCCACGGTCTGGCGCACGGCGATCTCGACCGTGGCGGGAAGCGAGGCGCGCAGCAGCGACACCGTCTCGGCGACCAGCGATTGCACGCTCATCGGCTTGCTGCGCGCGTCCTGCCGCCGCCCGAACACCAGGATCTGCTCCACCAGCGAGCGGGCGCGCTCGCCGGCGCGGCGGATCTCCTCGAGGAGGCCGGCCGATCGCCGGTCGACTCCGATCTGCTCGCTCGCCATTTCCGCATAGCCGAGGATGGCGCCGACGATATTGTTGAAATTGTGCGCGATGCCGCTGGCGAGCGCGCCGACCGTCTCCATGCGGCGGGCCTGCTGCAGATGCGCCTCCAGGCGCGCGCGCTCGCGCTCGAGATCCTGCCGGCCAACCGCATTGGCGATCGCGTCGAGGGCCATCCGCAACAGGCCGAACTCATCGTCTTGCGTGCCGCGGCTGGCGCGCCTGGAATCGAAGCCGAGGAAATTGCCCTGGCCCGATCCGCCCGTCCGCGTGACGCAGGCCCAGCTGCGGACACCGGCTGCGGCGAGCGCATCCCGCTCCGCGCCGCGCGGCAGCAGGCTGCTATCGTGAACACAGACGATGTCGTCCTCGATCCGGTCGAAGCGCGCCGCCAGTGCCGGCGCCTGATCCGGCCAGCCCGGTGGGCAGGCGATGCCCTCGCGGCACCAGGCATAGACGCGGGCCGTATCGCCGGCGGCCATGAAATAGGCGCGATCCGTGCCGGTGCAGGCGCCGAGCTCCGCCAGCGCCTGCTTCACATGGGCGCCGATCTCCTGCGGTCGGGAATTGATGAACCGCGTCGAGATGCGGGCAATCGCGTGCTCGAACTCGGCGTGACGGCGAAGCGTCAGCGCGCGGGCGCGCAGCTGCAGCCCCAGATGCACCAGGAGGCCCAGCAGCAGCAGCGAGGTGGCATAGAGCGCGAGCCGGAAGCCGCGCGCCGATGCCCGCGACGCCGTCTGGCGGGTCTGTATCATGCCGCGGAGGGCATCGCGAAGCTGCTTGCCGCGCGACGTGCAGATCATCTTCAGCAGGGCGTCGGTTGCCGGCAACTCGTCGCGCAGCATGCGGGCATGCGCCACCAGCCCCTGCACCACCTCGGCATCGCCGGGCGGCACCGGCTGCCGGGCGAGATCGTTCAGCCGGTCGTCGACCTGGCGCGCGACCTCGGGCGAGGTGTCGAGGGTCAGCTGCAGCATGGCGGCGCCGAGCGCGCTCACCGCGGGGACTAGCGGCCCGTTCCGGTTCGGGGCGCCGAGATAGGCGCTGAACCGACCGAAATAGGCGAGCGAGTTCTGCAGCAGGGCGTTGTCGGTCTTGAACTGCTCGATCAGGTCCTCCTGGCGGCCGATCTCCGCCGCCAGCTGGTCGATCGTCGTGGCCGCCTCGGCACTGACGGCGCCCGCCTCGCGCAGGCGTGCGATCGCCTCCTGCTGCGCGGTCACCTCGCGCACCAGCGGATCGTAGTTGCGCAGCACGCCGGCGCGCGCGTTGAGCACATCCCTGTGCAGGGCGTTGCCCACGGTCGCCAGATGATCAAGTGTGACGATCGCGCGATCGTACATCTCGGCATCCCTGTCCGTCGCCCGGATCGAGAGCCAGGTGAGCAGCAGCAGCAGCAGCGGAACGGCCGCCACTGTCGGCGATACCTTCATCTTCATCGCCGCGGCGCCGGGTGCACGGGAGCCCCTTGATAGGTCCCGGTCAGGGTGTCGAGGAAGGCGACGATGCTGTCGATCTCCTGGTCGGTGAGGATGCGGTCGAGCTGAGCGCTCCCCATGCTCCTGACCGCGTCGCGGAGCGTGGCGGCGCTGCCATCGTGGAAATAGGGCGGTGTCGTCGCCACGTTGCGGAGGCTCGGAACCCGCATCACCACCGGCCGGGTCGCCACCACAGGGCGGAAGACGCCGTAGCGCTCGTAGAGGTTGCCGCCGACGTTCTGGCCCTGGTGGCAGGAGATGCAGCCCAGAGACTTGAACAGGCGATAGCCGTCCTGCTCCTTCTGCGACAGCGCGGTGGCGTCGCCTTCGAGCCAGCGGTCGAACCGGCTGCCCGGTGTCAGCAGCGAGCGTTCGTAGGTTGCGATCGCGTTCAGCAGGTTCTCGGGAGTCGGCGGATCGCCGTAGGCCTCGTTGAAGGCCTCGGCCATCGCAGCGTCGGCGCTGATCCGCTTGACGGCATCGCCGACGCTCAACCCCATGATGCCGCCGGATTCAAGCGAGGCCGCCGCCTGCGCCTCAAGCGTACGGAAATTGCCCTGCCAGTTGTAGCGGAAGCTGAGCGTGGCGTTGAAGACGGTATTGGTGTTGAAGGGAAGCTCCGATCCGTCGAGTGTCGTGTCCCGCCGATTGGCGTCGGCGCCGTTGCTGCGGGTGTCGTGACAGGAGACGCAGGCGCGCGTGCCGTCGCGGGAGAGGCGCGGATCCTCGAAGAGCCGCTGGCCCAGCGCCACTTTGAGCGGGTCCGCTGCCGGCGGGTCAGGCAGCGGCGTGATCGGCTCCTGGCTGGGCGGCAGCTCGATGGCGGCGTTCCTGGGCTCGGGAAGCGGCTGCGCGGGCGCCGCGGCGAGAGCCAGCATGAGCAGCGCCGCGGCGCCGAGCAGCCCGTGCCGCCGGCGAAAGAGGCCGGGGAGGCGCCGCCTCATGCCAGTCGCCGGCCGGGCCGTCCCGTCAGCGCCAGTACTGCCAGGACTGCGCGTTGCGCCGGAAAGGACGCGGGGGAACTCCGATATCGCGCAGGGTGCGATCGTCGATCGTCGACCACGCCGCGGCGAGGCGCGCGCGCTCGCGGGCATGACTGACTGTCGACCACAGCGAGCGAGGCAGCCGGCGCGCCCATCCGCCGAGGCGGCGGAGGTCGGGTATCGTGACCGAGACTCCCTCTCGACGGGCGGCGGTCGCGCAGGAGGCGAGGCCGGCGACGATCTCCGTCATCATGCGGGAGGTGGCGGCGGCGAGCGCCGAGCGCGGCGGTCGGCGCGCGTGCGGAAGCGCGACGACCGGGCGCGTGCCCGCGCGCTCGCGCGGACGGCGGCGGGCAAAGGCGACGACACCCGGGTTCTGCGGCTGGATATCGAGCGGCATTGATCTCTCCAAGAGCTGACCGACTGGCGAGATCCTGCTGAACGCGCATTACCTGATCGTCTCGACGGCAAGAGAAAAGAGTTACACCTGTAATGCCGGCGCCCCCGTCAGGGATGCTCCACCGGCAGCGTGAAGATGTAGCCGACGCCACGCTCGGTCTGGATCACGCGCGGCGCGCTCGGATCGGCTTCCAGCTTCCGCCGCAGCCGCAGGATCTGCACGTCAATGCTGCGGTCGAACACGTCCTCGTGCATGCGCGTCGCTTGCAGCAGGTGCTCGCGGGTGAGCGGACGCTGCGGCGCCTCCACAAAGGCGATAAGCAGCGCGTACTCGCCCTTGGTGAGCGCGACGGGCGCGCCATTGGGGTCGGTCAGCCGGCGCGCGCGCCGGTCGAGCTGCCAGCCGCCGAACCGGCATCGGCTGGGCGCGGTCTCCCGCTGCGGCGGCGTGGCGCGGCCGGCCTCGCGCCGGCGCAGCACGGCGCGCGCGCGGGCCAGCAGCTCCCGGAGACCGAAGGGCTTGGTGACGTAGTCATCGGCCCCGAGCTCGAGCCCGACCACCCGGTCGATCTCGTCGCCGCGATGGCCCGTGGTGATGATGATAGGGACATCGGAGCGCGAGCGGATCTCGCGCAGGATATCGAGACCGTCCTCTTCGCCGAGGCGCAGGTCGAGAATGACGAGGCTCGGCTCGCCGGCGGCGAACTGGGTCACCAGGTCCTGGCGGCCGGAGGCGAGCGCGGGCCGCATGTTATGCTCGGCGAAATAGTTGGCGATCATCTGCCGCATCGTCGGATCGTCATCGACGATGAGGACACGGGTGGGCTGGTTGTCATCGCTCATGGATGTGTATCGGCCGTCCATGCGGGAAGTTTCTGCGGTGATCGGATGCATTTTCTGGCCTATGTCGGACGTACGGCAGCGTCATGGTGCGCGCTCCCCGGCGCCAGGGCTGTTCCTCGGCCCGCCAATCCCGCATTTATGTGATCGCCAGCCCGGGCTCACATGTGAGTTTCCTGAGCTTCCGCTCAAGAAGCCGCGAGCCGGGGAGGTCCCGCTGCCATCCAAGAAACGTGCTGTCTCGTTGCGCATAATTCGCTAGGTAAGCAACTTCGTGAACGCTCACTTGCGATGGATTGCGGCGGTTTGGCGGAGGATGCTGAAAAAGCAACCTCACGGATCTATCACCAGCAGCGAGTTCCTGAGCACGGCGAGGCGATTGCTTAATACTAATGCAATTGCGATGCGAACTCGCCTAAGTCAAACCCACGTTGCAATCGTAATGCGATTTCTCCGCACCGAAACCATGTCGTAGTTCAGGCCTCGCAGGATCGCTCTCCAGCCCGCAGATGGCAATTGTCGAACGGAGACGATTCTGACTGCGAGCTGGCAATCGACGGTGGCGCCGGCTGACGTCGAGACGTCCTCGCACCTCAACCAACGCGAGAATCAATGTGAGCGGAGAGCAGAAGATCGTCATGACCGTTCCGATCGGGAGGCAAGAGTCCTGCACGTCGATGGGGGAGCCCCATGCCGGCAGATGGTGACAGGCGGCTCGCATTCTGGCCCGACCGCCGGGCGATGGAGCTTCTCCGGATCGAGCTGCCGCTCGTCCAGGCGCCGATGGCCGGCGCCTCCACCGCGGCGATGGCGATCGCCGTCGCCGAGGCGGGTGGGCTGGGCTCGCTGCCGGGGGCGCTGCTGAGCCCGGAGCAGCTGCGGGCCGAGCTCGGCATCATCCGGCAGCAGACGGCGAAGCCCATCAATGTGAATTTCTTCTGCCACGCGCCGCCGGTGTTCGATGCCGCGCGCGAGGCCGCCTGGCGGCGGCGCCTCAAACCCTATTACGTCGAGCTCGGGCTCGATCCGGAGATACGGATCCCGGCCTGGGGCGGGGCACCCTTCGGCCGCGCGCATTGCGATCTCCTGGAGGAGCTGAAGCCGGGGGTGGTCAGCTTCCATTTCGGCCTGCCCTGCCAGGATCTGCTTTGCCGGGTGAAGGCGACGGGCGCCGTCATCCTCTCCACCGCGACGACGGTGGAGGAGGCGCGCTTTCTCGAGGCGCGCGGCTGCGACGCCATCATCGCCCAGGGGCTCGAGGCCGGCGGGCATCGCGGCATGTTTCTCTCCGAGGACGTCTCGGCCCAGGTGGGGACGATGGCGCTGGTGCCGCAGATCGTCGACGCGATTGAAGTGCCTGTGATCGCCGCCGGCGGCATCGCCGATGCGCGCGGCATCGCCGCCGCCCTCGCGCTCGGCGCCGCGGCGGTGCAGATGGGGACCGCCTATCTCTTCTGTCCCGAGGCCGCGGTCGTGCCCGTCCATCGCCAGGCGCTGCGGACGGCGCAGGAGGATCAGACCGCGGTCACCAGCGTCTTCAGCGGCCGCCCGGCGCGAGCGATCGTCAACCGGGCGCTGCGCGAGATTGGTCCTCGCTTCGAGCTGGCGCCGGCCTTTCCCCTGGCGGCCAATGCCCTGGCGCCGCTCCGCGCACGCTCCGAGCCGGCCGGGTCCGACGCCTTCACGCCGCTCTGGTCCGGGCAGGCGCTGCGCCTCGGCCGCGAGCTGCCGGCGGGCGAGCTGACGCGTCGGCTCGCCGGCGAGACCTTGGCGAGGCTGGCGGCTCTCCAGGGCGCCGGCGATCCCGTCGTGAGACAGCAGGTGCAGTCCCTCGCGCGATCCCCTATCGTTGCCGGCTAGAAAGTCGGGGGCGCCGTCGCGCCCCGGCCCAGCAATGGCGGGAGGAACGTGGAGCGATGACCGAGCTTGCCGAGGATCTGTCCGAGCGGCCGACCTTCACCAGCCATCTGGAATGCGGCCTCACCGGCGAGCGCTATCCGGCCGATGCGATCCATACCCTGTCGCGCGCCGGCAAGCCGCTGCTGGTGCGCTACGATCTCGAGGCGCTGAAGCGCAGCGTGACGCGCGCGGATATCGCGCGGCGCGCGCCGGATTTCTGGCGCTACCGCGAGTTCCTGCCGGTGCGCCGGCGCGAGAACGTCGTCAGCCTCGGCGAGACGGTGACGCCGCTGCTGCGCGCGCCGCGGATCGAGCGGCGCCTCGGCGGCGGCGAGATCCTGATCAAGGAGGAAGGCCGGCTGCCCACCGGCTCCTTCAAGGCGCGCGGCCTCGCCATGGCGGTCTCGATGGCGAAGGAGCTCGGCATCAAGCGGATGGCGATGGCGACCGCCGGCAATGCCGGCGCCGCGCTCGCCGCCTACGCGACCCGCGCCGGCATCGAGAGCTACGTCTTCTGCCCGGATGACGCGCAGGGGCCCAATGTAGGCGAGACCGTGCTGCAAGGGGCGAAGCTCTACAAGGTGAACGGCCTCATCAACGACTGCGCCAAGATCGTCGCGGCCGGCAAGGAGGCGATGGGCTGGTTCGACACCTCGACGCTGAAGGAGCCCTATCGCATCGAGGGCAAGAAGACGATGGGGCTGGAGCTCGCCGAGCAGCTCGGCTGGACGTTGCCGGACGTCATTTTCTATCCGACCGGCGGCGGCACCGGGCTCATCGGCATGTGGAAGGTGTTCGACGAGCTCGGCCGCATCGGCTGGCTCGACGGCAAGCGGCCGCGCATGGTGGCGGTGCAGTCGACGGGCTGCGCGCCGATCGTCCGCGCCTACGACACCAAGCAGGAGTTCGCCGAGCCCTGGCAGAACGCGGCGACGATCGCCTCCGGTCTCCGCGTGCCGGCGGCGCTCGGCGATTTCCTGATCCTGCGGGCGATCCGCGAGAGCAACGGCTTCGCGGTGGCGATTCCCGACGAGGTGATCCTGGAGGCGCGTGCCGAGGTCGGCCGCGACGAGGGGATCCTGCTGTCGCCGGAGGGAGCGGCGACCTATGCCGCCTATCGCCAGGCGCTCGCCGAAGGGCGCGTCCGCAAGAGCGACCGCGTGGTGCTCTTCAACTGCGGCAACGGACTGAAATATCCGATGCCGGACACCGAGCTCCGCGTCGACTGCCGCAGGCCGGTGGACTACGCGAAGCTCTAGGTGTGAGCCGCGTGATCCGCCGGGCGGCGCGGCACGAGATCCCGACGATCGAGTGCGTGATGCTGGCGGCGTTCGCGGAGTTTCGCGGCGAGATCCCGGCGCCGATCTTCCAGTCCTATATGGACGATTTGTGCCGGTTGGCGGAGCATTGGGACGACGCCGAGGTGCTGGTCGCCGAGCTCGACGGCCGGATCGTTGGAACCGTCTCCTTCTATGCGGATGCCAGCGCCGAGGGCCTCGGCTTGCCGAAGGGCTGGGCAGGATTTCGCAGGCTTGCCGTCGATCCGGCGCTGCGCGGCCGCGGGATCGGCCGCCTGCTGACGGAGACATGCGTCGATGCCGCGAGGGCGCGCGGCGCTCGGGCGATCGCGCTCCATGCCGCCTCGTTCCTGAAGGCCGCCTGCGGCATCTATGAGAAGATCGGCTTCCGCCGGTGCCCGGCCTACGATCTGCGCGCCGCGGAGATCCTCAACATCGAGGGCGTGGGCGATGTCGCGGTGATCGCCTACAAGCTCGATCTCGCGGCGCGCCAGAGCTGTTGAGTCCGTTCGAGCCCGACTGTCCTAATACTCGATCGGCGTGGCGTGCCAGCCTTTCGCGCGCTTGGCCCAGAAGGTCTCGCGCAGCTTCGCCGAGATCGGACCCGGCCGGTCGTTGCCGAGGATGCGGCCGTCGATGCGGGACGCCGGCATGATGCCGCCCGCGGTGGTGGCGAGGAAGATCTCGTCCGCCTCGCGCAGCTCCGTCGCCGGGATCTTGCGGATCTCGAACTTGAGGCCAAGCTCTCGGCAAAGCTCCTGGACCGAGAGCCGCGTGATGCCCTCGAGCGAGCCGTGATCGGAGGTGGCGACGGCGCCGTCGCTCACGCTGAAGACGTTGAAGCCCGGCCCCTCCGTCACGAAGCCGTCGCGGTCAAGCAGCACGCAATTGTCGGCGCCCTGGTCGAGCGCCTCGAAGAGCCCGCGCGTCAGATCGCCCCAGTGGAAGTTCTTCACTTTGGGATCAACGGATTCGTCGGCGATGCGCGGCGTCTTCGCCACGATCAGATGCGCGCCTCGCTCCTGCACCTCGGGCGACACCACCCAGACCCAGGGGATGGCGAAGGCGGCGATGTAGTTGCGGCAGTTGAGGGGATGGCGCGGCAGGTTCGGCTTCGGGCGGCCGCGCAGGCAGTCCATGGCGACATAGGCCTCGCGCAGCCCCGAGCGGCGGACGCACTCGGCGAGGATCGCCCGGATGTCCGCATCGGATTCCGGCGGCTCCAGCCGGAGCGCGCGCATCGAGTTGCGGAACCGGCGAATGTGATCGTCGAGGCGGAAGAAGGCGCCGCCCCAGACGCCGACCACGTCATAGGTGACGTCGGAGCGGCGATAGCCCCAGTCGGTGATCGGAATCGCCGCCTCGGCGACCGGCATGTAGCGGCCATCGACATAGGCGGCGCCCTCGGGCCAAAGCTCTGTCGCCATCGCGGTTTCCTTTCCTCTCCTAGCGGCTCGACCTGTGAGAGCGCAGCACGCCGAGCGCCTGCTCGAAATCGGCGATAAGGTCGGCGGGCGCCTCGAGACCGATATGGAAGCGGCAGACCGGTCCGGCGAACTGGCCGCTGCCGGCGGTGCGCGTCATGAAGCCGGTGGTGGGAAGCGCCAGGCTCTCGAAGCCGCCCCAGGAGGCGCCGATGCCGAAGAGCTTCAGGCTCTCGACCATCGCGTGCGTCGCCTCGGCGCTGAACTCCGGCTTGAACACCACGGAGAACAGGCTGCAGGCGCCGGTGAAGTCGCGCTTCCAGATCTCGTGGCCGGGCGCGCCGGGCAGCGCCGGGTGCAGCACCTGCTGCACCTCCGGCCGCTGGGCGAGCCAGCCCGCCACCTCGAGGCCGGACTGCATCTGTCGCTCCAGGCGCACCGCCATGGTGCGCACGCCGCGCAGCGCCAGCCAGCAATCGTCCGGGCTCGCATACTGCCCGAGCGCCAGCGTGGTGCCGCGCACGCGCTCCCAGTCCTCGGTGTTCGCGGTGGTGATCGAGCCCAGCAGCACGTCGGAATGACCGGCGACGTATTTGGTGAGCGCCTGGATCGAGGCGTCGACGCCGTGCCGGAATGGCTGGAAGAAATGGATGCCCCAGGTGTTGTCCATCAGCAGCTTGGCGCCGCGCGCATGGGCGGCGCGGGCGAGGGCGGGGACGTCCTGCATTTCCATCGTGTGGCTGCCGGGACTCTCCGTGTAGACCACCTTGGTGTGCGGCCGCATCAGCGCGGCGATGCCGGCCTCGTCGATCTGCGGCCGGTAATAGGTGGTCTCGATCCGCATGCGCTTGAGCACGCTGTCGCAGAAGGCGCGCGCCGGTCCGTAGACGCTGTCGGGCACTAGGCAATGATCGCCGGCCTCGAGATAGGCGAGGAGGGCGGTGGTCACGGCCGCGAGGCCGGAGGAGACGATCTGGCAGCGCGTGCCGCCCTCGATCTCCGCCACCACGTCCTCGAGGGCGTGATGGGTCGGCGTGCCCATGACGCCGTAGATCAGCGCCTGGTCGAGACGGTGCTTGCCGGCTTCCACCCGGGCGGCGATCGACGGCTGCAGCACCGTGGAGCCGCGCAGGAGCGGCGGATTGACCAGGCCATGGATGCGCGTTCCCTGGCGACCGGCATGGCTGAGGCGGGTCTCGAAGCTCTGCGGCCGGTCCGCCGGCGCCTTGCTCGACATGCGTTGCTCCTCCCAGAAGCTGGAGGACGCAACCTACAGATTTGCCCTCTGCAGGCCAAGCTACGGCCGCGGCCGTACTTTCGAAAGCGGCCGGCATCCGCCCCCGGCGTGCAACCCCGGAAGGAGCTAGGACAGCGCGCGCAGCTCGGCCCGCAGGCGGTCGGGGTCGGAGCCGGCCGGCAGCAATCGCTCGATGTCGGCGTGGGTGCGCCGCCAGACCGGCACGGCGCTGGCGAGAAGGGCCCGGCCCGCCGCGGTCAGCGCCAGGCGGCGGCCGCGCCGGTCGGCGGCATCGATGGCCACCTTGACCAGGCCGCGGCGCTCGAGCGGCTTCAGATTGGCGGTGAGGGTAGTGCGGTCCATGGCGAGCAGCACCGCCACATCGCCCATCCTGGCCGGCTCCGGCCGATTGAGCGACATCAGCAGCGAGAACTGCCCGTTGGTCAGATCGAGCGGCCGCAGCGCCTCGTCGAAACGCCGCGCCACCACCCGCGCCGACCGCTGCAGGTGTAGACACAGGCAGGCATCCCGCACCTCATGGGTGAGGCTGAAGGGAATGTCGCCGCGGTTTGACATGGAATAATTATGTTGATATCAACTTTCCTGTCAAGATCGCCGCCGGTCGTCCGTCTTCCAGGAGAGGCCGACGGGCGGCGGCCTCGCATCAGGGATTGGTGGCGACCGGTTCGCCCACAGGGAGGTCTGAATGACGGAGAGGGTTCTCGTCCTGCTTGGCACCAAGAAAGGCGCTTTCATCCTCGAGAGCGACGCCGCGCGCCGGAGCTGGCAGCTGCGCGGTCCCTATTGCGAGCACTGGCCGATGAACCATGAAGGCGGATCCCGCCACCGGCACGATCTATGGCGGTGGCGGCAACGAGTGGTTCGGGCCGGCGGTCTGGAAGTCCGACGATCTCGGTGAGAGCTGGACGCATTCGAGCGAGGGCCTCTCTTACGAAGCGGGCGAGACACCGATCAAGTCGGTCTGGAGCGTCGCCCCTTGCGGCAGCTGTCTCTATGCCGGCGTCGAGCCGGCGGGACTGTTCCGCAGCGACGACGGCGGCCGTTCCTGGCGCCACGTCGTGGGGCTGCGCAAGCATCCGACGCGCCCACACTGGCAGCCTGGCGGGGCCGGGCTCATCCTCCATTCGCTGGTGCCGCATCCCACGGACAAGCGTCAGATCTGGATCGGCATCTCCGCCGCCGGCGTGTTCCACACCGCCGATGGCGGCGAGACCTGGGAGCCGCGCAACGCAGGCACGCGCTGCGACTTCCTGCCGGAGGAGCAGCGCTATCCGGAATTCGGCCAGTGCGTGCACAATTTGGTGATGGCGCCGGGCGTCCCCGATCGCCTCTATCAGCAGAACCATTGCGGCATGTACCGCAGCGACGATGGCGGCCGGCGCTGGCAAAGCATCGAGGCGGGGCTGCCCTCGAGCTTCGGCTTTCCGGTCGCCGCGCATCCGCGCGATCCCGCGACGCTCTACCTGCTGCCGCTCAACGGCGACGTCAAAGGGCGTTACTGTCCCGACGGCCAGGCGGCGGTGTGGCGGAGCCGCGACGAGGGCCGGAGCTGGCAGGCGTTGCGCGAGGGCCTGCCGCAGCAGAACGTCTTCTTCGGCGTGCTGCGCCAGGCAATGGCGACCGACCGCCTGCCGCAGGCCGGCGTCTATTTCGGCACCACGACCGGCGAGCTCTATGCGAGCGCCGACGAGGGTGAGAGCTGGCGCTGCATCGCGCAGCATCTGCCGGCGATCCTCTCGGTCGAGACGCTGGTCGCCGAGGCCTGACTATCGTGGCGATGGTCCCGGTGAGCCTGCCGAACGTGCTGGCGCGGCTCTTCCCAGGTTGCGCGCGGCATGTCGAGGTGCCGGCGGCGACCGTCGGCGATGTCGTCGCCGCGCTCGAGCAGCGCTGGCCGGGCATGCGCGACCGGCTCTGCGATTCGACGCCGGCGATCCGCCGCCATATCAATATTTTCGTCGATGGAGAGCGGGCGACGCTGGCCACGCGGCTCCCGCCGGGCGCGCGGGTCCTCGTGATGACCGCGATCAGCGGGGGCTGATTCAGCGCGCTGCTCAGTTCTTGGGCATTGCGCCCTTCGTGACGCGCGCTGCCCACCGGCGCCGCCGCCGCTCTGCGCGCGTCGCACAAGCTCACATATATGAACGATATTTAATGCTCGCCTCTCCCCGCGTCGTTCCAGAATGGAACCAATCAGGGTTGCGTCAAATCTCTGCTTATAAACGCAAGGAGGAGTGTCGGATGACGTCGATTGGAATGCGATCGAATATTGGGGCCACCAGTCTGCTGCTGAGCACCGCTGTGGTGGCGGCAACCGCGCTCTTGCCACTGCCGGCGCAAGCCGCGGACCCCATCAAGATCGGCGTGATCGGCGAAGCCTCGTCGGTCGCCGGCGCCTCGATCACCAAGGCCGCCGAGATGGCGGCGGATGAGATCAACGCCAAGGGCGGCGTCGAGGGCCGCAAGGTCGAGGTCATCACCTACGACGATCATTCCTCCGCCGCCGACGGCGTCCGTGCCTTCCAGCGCGCGGTCAACCAGGACAAGGTGGTGGCGGTCATCGCGAGCTACATCAGCGAGGTGGCGCTCGCGATCGAGCCGTGGTCAGCGCGCCTTCACATGCCTTTCATCACGCCGGGCGCCGCCAGCAACGACATCTCCAAGCACGTCCACGACGACTACGCGCACTACAAGTACACCTTCCACGGCTGGCTCACCTCCGCCTTCATCGCCCAGTCGATCTGCGACTTCGAGCACGACACGCTGGTCAAGGACTTCCACATGAAGTCGACGGTGGTGATGAGCGAGGACGCGGCCTGGACGACGCCGCTCGACGCGCGCTATCTCGAATGCCTGCCCAAGGCCGGGCTCAAGGTGCTCGACCACATCCGCTTCAATCCCGACACCACCGACTTCACGCCGATCTTCAACAAGATCGAGGGCGAGCATCCCGACGTGATCACGACCGGCATCAGCCATGTGGGCGTGCAGCCGACGGTGCAGTGGCATGACCAGCAGGTGCCGATCCCGATGGCCGGGCAGAGCTCGCAGGCGACCACCAGCAGCTTCTGGAAGGACACCAACGGCGCCGCCGAAGGCGTCATCACCGCGAGCGCGGCGGCGCCGGGTGTGGCGCTGACGCCGACGACCGTTCCCTTCACCGAGGCCTACACCAAGAAGTACGGCGTGTCGCCGGCCTACGACGGCTACACCGCCTACGACGATGTCCACATCATCGCCGACGCGGTGAAGCGCGCCGGTTCCACCGATCCCGACAAGCTGGTGGCGGCGCTGGAGAAGACCGACTATGTCGGCACCATCGGACGGGTGCAGTTCTACGGCGAGAAGGATCAGTTCACCCACGCGATCAAGTATGGTCCCGGCCTGATCCAAGGCGTCGACTTGCAGTGGCAGGACGGCAAGCAGGTGACGGTGTGGCCGCGCGACAAGGCCAATGCGAAGATCAAGTTCCCGGCTTTCGTCAAGGTGCAGGCCGCCTCCAATTAACGGCAAGAGCGGGCATGTCGGGTCGCGGTCCCCAGGGGGTCGCGACCCGAAATTTGTCCGGGTAAGAGCAGGGAGCCGGCGCCGCGGCGCCGGACGAATGGCGAGCACATGATCGGGCTGCAAATCCTCATCGACGGGTTTGCCATCAGCGCGCTTTACGGGCTGGCGGCGGTCGGATTCACGCTGATCTTCGGCGTCTCCGGCGTGCTGAATCTCTCTCACGGCGGCATCATGGTGGTGGCGGCGCTGGTCGGCTGGCTCGGGGCGGGTGAGCTCGGGCTCGGCACCTATCTCGGCACGCTCCTCGGCGTGCTCGCGGGACTCGCCGCCGCTTATGTCACCTATCTCGTGGTGGTGCGGCCGATCCAGCGCTCGCGCTCCATTCCCCGCGAGGAGACCGAGATCTTCGTGCTCACCGGCACGCTGCTCTGGGGCATCATGATCCAGGTCGGCATGGCCTACCTCTTCACCGACAACCCCGTGACGATGCGGCCGCTGATCACCGGTGTCGTCAACATCCTGGGCGTGCGCACGCCCAGGAACGAGATCATGATCGCCGCGCTCTGCTGGATCGTGATCGGGCTGCTGTGGCTCCTGGTGAACCGCACTCGCGTCGGCAAGTCGCTGCTCGCCGCCTCGATCAATCCGCGGGGGCTGACGCTCCTCGGCTTCGAGCTCTCGCGCATCTATCTCCTGGTCTGGACGATCTACGGCGTGCTGGCGGGCGTCGCTGGCGTGCTGCTGGCGTCCTTCCTCGGCGTCAGCTCCAACAACGCCGGCCAGCTCACGGCGAGCGCCTTCTCGATCGTCGTGCTGGGCGGGCTCGGCAGCGTCTCCGGCTCGCTGATCGCCGCCTATGTGGTGGGCTATCTGGAGACGCTCACCGCCTACCTGATCGCGCCGACCCTGCGGCCGATCCCGGTGCTGCTGCTGCTGGTCCTCGTGGTCTATCTCAGGCCGCAAGGCCTGCTGGGCCGGCGCTAGGGGGTGGCGATGGCTCGTCTCCTGCGCTCCCGACTTCTTTGGGCCGCCGTGATCCTGGTGGCGCTCGCGGCGCTGATGCCGCTCTGGCTTTCCGCCTACATGCTGGCGATCCTCACCGGCGCCTACTATTTCGGCGTCTTCGCCATGTCCTGGGACCTGCTCTTTGGCTTCGCCGGCGAGGTGAATTTCGGCCCGACCTTCCTGATCGGCCTCGGCGCCTATACCGCCGCCATGGTGGACAACGCCTGGGGCCCGCCGATCCCGGTCTGCGTCGCGGCGGGCGCGGTGGTGGCGGTGGTGGGCGGGTTGCTGCTAGCGGTGCCGGCTCTGAAGCTGCGCGGGCCCTATTTCGGCCTGGTGACGCTGGTGGCGGTGCTGCTGCTGCAGAACGCCATCGTCATCTTCGCCGGCGTCACCGGCGGCGAGATCGGCATGACCGTCACCGACGTGCTGTCGATCGACGCCGACGTCAACTACTGGTACGCGCTCGCCTTCCTGGTGGCGAGCGCGATCATCCTCTACGGCCTGTCGCGCTCGGCGATCGGCCTTATCCTGCAGGCGAGCGGCCAGGATGCGGTGGAGGCGCAGGCGCTGGGCTTCAATGTCACCAAGCACAAGCTGGCGGCCTTCTCGATCAGCGCGCTGTTCTCCGGCGTTGCCGGCGCGATGTTGATCTTCTACATGGGCACCGCCTCGGTCGACACCGTCATCGACATCTCGATCGGCGTGCAGGTGATCATCGCTGCTGTGCTGGGCGGCCGGCGCACGATCCTCGGCGCGGCGCTGGGCGCGGTGCTGCTGATCGTCGCCACCGAATTCCTGCGGCCGCTCGGCCAGCTCAACACCTTCGTGGTGGCGGCGGTGGCGCTGGCGGTGATCCTGTTCTTCCCCGACGGGCTGCTGGGTCACGTGCTGCGCGCGGGAGAGCGGGAATGAGCAACAACCCGCCCTATCTCGAGGTTCGCGGCCTCGTCAAGCGCTTCGGCGGTCTGGTCGCCGTCAACGACGTCGGCTTCGACATCCGGCCCGGCGAGATCCTGGGCCTCATCGGGCCGAACGGCTCCGGCAAGTCGACGGTCATGAAGCTCATCATGGGGATCGAGCGGCCGAATGCCGGCTCGGTCAAGGTGAAGGGCGTCGAGATGGTGGGCTGGCCCTCGCACCGCATCGCCCGCGCCGGCGTCGGCTTGGTCTTCCAGCATTCTCGGCCGCTGCATCGGCAGACCGTGCTTGAGAACATCAAGCTGGCACTGCTGCCGGACTCGCTGCTGCGCCTGGCCGCGGAGTCGCATGTGGATGGCCGTGCCCGCGAGATCGCGCGGAGCGTGGGTCTCGGCGACGTCATGCAGCGCCACCCCTCGACGCTGCCCTTCGCCGATCTCCGGCGCATGGAAATGGCGAAGGCGATCGCGCGCGACCCCGCGGTGGTGCTGATCGACGAGCCCTTCGCCGGTCTCACCGCCGCCGAGGTTGGCGTGTTCTCGGAGCTGATCCGCGGCTTCCGCGCCGCGGGCCATGCGGTGCTGCTGGTCGATCACAACGTGAAGAGCGTGGCGGCGCTGGTCGATCGGG
>DATKPX010000549.1:0-3284 GCA_035523855.1 Allostellaceae bacterium | reverse complement strand
TCCGAGAAGCCGCCCGGCCGCTTGGTCGCCCAGGTGACGCCGTAATTGCTGCCGTCGGTGAACGGGAGCCGCTGCGCCACGTAGTCGGTGAAGGCCTCCGCCTTGAGCTCCGCCAGCACGGCGAAATCCAGCATCACGTCGGGGTTCTCGAGCCGGCGGCGGAAACGCTCGGCGCCGCCGTAGATCCAGTAGATCGGGCTGTTGGTATAGGTCGGCAGGTTCTCGACGCCGTGATAGCGCGGCGTGATCTCCGCCCCCTTGCCGGCCTGCCACAGCAGGGTATAGCCGCGGATCTCCGGATGGAGGAGACGCATGTGCACGGAGGAGCGCTCGAGCGGCAGCCCGGCGGCCACGATGCGCTCGCAGATGGCGCCGAAGAAGGCGAGGATGTCGGCGGCCTCGCGCGAGGCGTTGACCAGCCAGTCCGCCACCGGCGCGACGCGCTCGGTCGCGCTCGCCGCGGTGGACTGGATCTCGAGGCCCGGCATCTCGGTCATGGCCGCCATTTGTGCCGGAAGCCCGTGCCGCCGCAAGGCCGACGCGGACATGTCAGCATTGACCACACTGGCAGAAGGGTTGACTTGCGGGGCTCGACCCCCAAGGTTGTGCGGCGACAGCACATTCCCTCAGGAGTCCGTCGGAGCGCGCCCATGTTCATCCAGACCGAGCCCACGCCCAACCCGGCCACCCTCAAGTTCCTGCCGGGCCGCGCCGTGATGACGGCGGGCACCGCGAATTTCACCGCCGCCGGCGAGGCCGGCCGCTCGCCGCTGGCGGAGCGCCTCTTCGCGCTCGACGGCATCACCGGCGTGTTTCTCGGCGCCGACTTCATCACCGTCAGCAAGGACGCCGGCCAGGACTGGATGCAGCTGAAGCCGATGGTGCTGGGCGCCATCATGGAGCATTTCACCGCCGGCCAGCCGGTGATCCTGGGCGACGCGCCCGCCGAGGCCGAGAGCGGCGAGGACGACGACGAGGTGGTGTCCCAGATCAAGGAGCTGCTGGAGACCCGCGTCCGCCCGGCGGTGGCGCAGGACGGCGGCGACATCCTCTTCCACCGCTACGAGGACGGCGTCGTCTATCTGCACATGCAGGGCTCCTGCTCCGGCTGCCCGAGCTCGACCGCGACCCTCAAGGCCGGCATCGAGAACATGCTGCGCCACTACGTGCCGGAAGTGCAGGAAGTGCGCGCGGTCTGATGACGTCAAGGCCTTCTCCGCCCGCTCGCGGGGGGAGAAGGACTTAGGATGAGGTGGGTGTCGACCGCGAACTCACCTCGCTCACCGAGAATCCCCCGCCTCACCCGACCCTCCCCGCGCCCAAGGGCGGCGAGGCCTTGCTGGCATGCTTCATCACCCCTGCATCATCGAGACCGCCAGATCGGCGTCGACGAGCAGCGGATAGAGCCCGGCATCGAAGAGCTGGTAGTGCCACCATTCCATCGCGTAGTGGTCCCAGCCGGCGGCGGTCATCAGGCCGAGCAGCAGCAGGCGGTTGCGCTGCGCCGCCAGCGAGACGCCGGCGCTGCCGTGATGGGAGAGCGGCGTGAAGGCGTCGAAGCCGGTGCCCATGTCGAGCTCGACGCCGCTTGCCGCGTCCACCAGCGTCAGGTCGACGGCGACGCCGCGGGAATGCGGCGAGCCCGTGCGGGGATCGGCGACGAATTCGGGATCGGGCCGGAACTCCCAGAGCTTCCACTGCGCCTCGGACGGGCGGAAGGCGTCGAAGATCTTGAGGGCGAGGCCGAGCGGGCGCGCGAGCTCGACGGCGCGCTGGAGCCGCGCCGCCGCGTCGGCGTGGAGATAGCAGCCGGGCCGCGCATAGATCGGCTTTCCGGTGACGTTCTGGCCGGAGGCGTAGGCGATATCGAGCCTGACGGCGTGGCTCTCGGCCCGGATCTCGATCAGCGACATCGATGGTTGCGCGGCATGGACAGCGTGAGGAAGCTGGTTTTTCCTACCATGCGCATCGGCGCCATGGGACCAAAAAGCGGACGAAAAAGCGTGCGGCGATGAGAGTGCTGGGTTTCGACAGCTCCGGCAGCGCCTGCTCCGCCGCGGTCCGCGACGGCGAGCGGCTGCTCGCGCACCGAAGCGTCGCGATGGAGACCGGCCAGGCGGAGCGCCTGGTGCCGATGATCGAGGCGGTGATGCGCGAGGCCGGGCTCGATTTCGCCGCGCTCGACCTGATCGCCGTCACGCTCGGGCCCGGTGCCTTCACCGGTGTGCGCATCGGCATCGCCGCCGCCGAAGGGCTGGCGCTGGCGAGCGGCCGTCCGGCGCTGGGGCTCAGCAGCTTCGCGGCGGTGGCGGCCGGCGTGCCCGGCGGGCTGCGCGCCGGCCGCACCCTCGTCGCCGCCATCGAGAGCCGGCGCGAGGAGCTCTACCTGCAGGCCTTCGATCGCGCGGAGCTGCCGCTGGCGCCGGGCGCGCTGGTGGCGCCCGCATCCTGGGCGCAATGGCTGCCCGCCGGCGCCCTGCTGCTGGCGGGCGACGGCGCGCCGCGCCTCGCCGCCGCGCTCGCCGGCCGCGATGCGACGCGGGTGCCGGGCGCCGGCCTCGTCGATGCCGGCGACGTCGCCGCCCTGGCGCTTCGACGCTGGCGCCCGGATGCCGCGCCCCAGCGCCTGGAGCCGATCTATCTGCGTGCGCCCGACACCACGCTCCCCAAGGAGGCGCGGCGGTGACGCGCTGGCGCATCCTGCCGGTGCCGGTGAACGCGCTCGCCGCGGTGGCGGCGCTGCACGCGCGCTGCTTCCCCGGCGAGAACTGGGAGGGGCAGGATTTTGCCGGCGTCCTCGCCATGGGCGGCGCCAGCGGCCACTGGGTGGTGGAATCCAGCGACCGGCAGCAGCGGCCGCACGGCTTCATCTTCGATCTGCTGGCGAGCCCGGCGGGAGAGATCATTACTCTCGGTGTATTGCCCGAGGCGCGCCGCGCCGGCGCCGCCCGCGCGCTGCTCGCCGACCTCTTCCTGCGCGCCCGGGCGCGCGGCGTCGAAGCCATCACCCTCGAGGTCGCCGCCGACAACGCACCCGCCCTCAGCCTCTACACGAGCCTGGGATTCAGCCAGGTGGGAGTGCGCGCCGGCTATTACCGCCGGCCCGATGCTACTGTCATGGACGCGCATCTCTTGCGGCTTGATCTGGCGGCGGCCGAGCAGGCCTGAGCCGGCCCTCACGCAGGTTTCGGTTTCATTTTGAAGCAACAGCCGGTATCTCTACTGGCCCTAAGAAGCGCACAAGTTGTGCGGGCGCGGATTATTGTCTTGCCGGCAGCAATAAC
>DATKPX010000548.1:0-14394 GCA_035523855.1 Allostellaceae bacterium | reverse complement strand
GCGGGGTGGCGGATGGGGCCTCCGCGGTTGCCGGCGCGGTGGCGGGCGGCACCTCGGCGGCCGGCGTCTGGTCGCTCGGCGGCGCGTTCTCGGCTGTCTGGGTCGCGCTATCTCCGGCAGCGTCCGGCTCGGACGCCGCCTCGGCGGTGGATCCCTCGGCGCTCGGGCCCTGGATCGCGGCGCCGCCGCCGCTCCCTCCGGCAGCACCGGCGGCGCCCGTGCCGGGCACCAGCTCGACGGTGATCGGCGGCGCTTCCAGGGTCTCCGTCCGGGGCCAGAACCCCAGGATCAGGATCAGCGCCAGGACGTGGAACAGCACCGATCCCCCGATCGCCCGGCGCAGCCGCTGCCGGTCGGCGGCCAGCCGTTCGGGTATCGCGACGAGATCGCTATCGTCTATCGTAGGGCTCGGTACCGGCCCCTTTGCCATCGCCTCTTGTCTCCTGTGAGCGATGCAGAAAAACTAGCGACGAGAGCCGGCGGGTACCAGGGGGCGGCGGGCGCAGCGTGAGGACAAGCATATATGAAAGTCGTGATTACCGGCGACACCGGGCGCATCGGCCGCTACCACGTGCCGCGCGTCCCCGTGCGGGCGTCGCGAACCGAGTCGGTGCCGCGCCCCGGCAGTCGCCTCAAAGTTGACACCGGCGGAGTCGCCGGTCACGCCGCCCCGCGCGGGCGTACGGACGCATGAGAGGCGCTGGGCGATGATGGATCTCGCGACCACGCCGGCGGCCCGAAGTCCCACGCCCGTTCTCGCCACGGCGGCCGCCGGGCTCGGAGCGGCGGCGATCCTCGTGCTGCTTGGCGGACCGCTGGGATATCGCATCGGCCTCTGGCCGCTGCCGCTGGCGCTCGGCCTGCTGCCGCGGGTCGCGGTCTATCTCGGCGCCGCCGCGGTGCTGGTGGGGGCGCTCGGGCTGCTCTCCAGCCTGTTCGGCCGGCGTCGCCTCTGGGCGCTGGTGGCGCTCGCGGGCATGCTGGTCGGCGGCGTTTCCGCCTATGCGCCGCTGCGCTTCCGGGCGATCGGCCGCTCGCTGCCGCCGATCAACGACATCACCACCGACACCGAGAATCCGCCACAGTTCCAGGCCCTGATGCCGCTGCGCGCGGCCGCCCACGCGGAGCCGATCGTCCACAACGCCGAGGTGGCGCGGCTGCAGAAATCCGCCTATCCCGATATTGCGCCGCTCACGCTCGCGCTCACGCCGGATCGCGCCCTGGTGCTGGCGGTGGCGCAGGCGAACCGCATGGGCTGGACCATCATCAACATCGACGCGGCGCATGGCCGCCTGGAGGCGACCGACCGCACGCTCTGGTACGGCTTCACCGACGACATCGTCGTGCGGGTCGCCGCCGACGAGGGGAGCGGCGGCGCGCGCATCGACATCCGCTCCAAGAGCCGGGTCGGGCGCGGCGATTTCGGCGCCAATGCGCGGCGCGTGCGCAATTACCTGGCGGCAGTCAAAGGCGCGGGCAGCCTGAACTGAGCGTCCGATTTTCCATTTGCGTGAGGTCCTGACATGACGAGCAAACCCCGGCCGGTGGTGCTTGAGGCGGCAAGCGTGGCTCTGCGGCCGCCGCCCGTCGGCGCGCCGCAGCCGTTCCTGGAGAAGATCAGGGGGCGCGAGAAGCAGGTGCTCGGCGATCCCTTCGGCCTCGGCAATTTCGGCGTCAACCTGACCCGGCTGAGGCCCGGCGCGATCTCGGCGCTGCGTCACGCGCACGCGAAGCAGGACGAGTTCATCTACATCCTGGAGGGCACGCCGATCCTGATCACCGATGCCGGCGAGACGCCGATGCAGCCGGGCATGTGCGCGGGCTTCAAGGCCGGGACAGGCGACGCCCATCATCTCGTCAACCGGTCGGACCGCGACGTGGTCTTGATCGAGGTGGGCGACCGCAGCGCCGGCGATAGCGTCACCTATCCCGATGACGACGTGCAGGCGGTCTATGTCGACGGCAGGTTCCGCTATACCCGCAAGGACGGCACGCCTTACTGAGGGAATGACAGATGGTCGATAAGACGGCGCTCGCGCCCTATCTCAAGCACGTTCTCTGGGACGCGAGCGTGCCCGGATTGCCGGGGCATTACCGCGGCAAGGTGCGCGACAACTACGACCTGCCGGACGGCCGGCGCCTCCTGGTCGCCAGCGACCGCATCAGCGCCTTCGACCGCATCCTGGCGGCGATCCCGCTCAAGGGACAGGTGCTGACGCAGCTCGCCCGCTACTGGTTCGAGGCGACGAAGGACGTCGCGCCCAATCACGTGCTGGACTATCCCGATCCCAATGTCGTGGTCTGCCGGCGGCTCAGCATCATGCCGGTGGAGGTGGTGGTGCGCGACTATCTCGCCGGCACCACCGGCACCTCGATCTGGCCGATGTACAAGCGCGGGATGCGCGAGATGTACGGCATCCGCTTCCCCGACGGCATGCGCGAGAACCAGAAGCTCGAGCGCACCATCATCACGCCGACCAGCAAGGCCTTCGAGGCCACCGGCCATGACGAGCCGCTCACCGAGGCGGACATCATCGGCAAGCAGCTGCTGACCGAGGCGCAGTGGCGCGCGGTGACGGAGACCGCGCTCCGTCTCTTCGCGCGCGGCCGCGAGATGGCGGCTGAGCGCGGCCTCATCCTGGTCGACACCAAATACGAGTTCGGTCTCGATCCGGACGGCCGCATCATCCTCGCCGACGAAATCCACACGCCCGACAGCAGCCGCTACTGGTTCCTGGCGAACTATCGGCAGCGCTTCGAGGCCGGCGAGAAGCAGCAGAGCTTCGACAAGGATTTCGTCCGCAGCTGGGTCGTGGCGCGCTGCGATCCTTACAAGGACCCGATTCCGGAGATCCCGCCCGACGTGATCCTGGAGGCGGCGGCGGTCTATATCGGCGCCTACGAGACCATCACCGGCAAGAGCTTCGACCTGCCGGATCCGAAGGAGCCGCCGCTGGAGCGGATCCGGCGGAACCTGGCGAAGTACGCCTGAGCGCTACATCACCGCGCCGAGCTGCCAGGGCGTGAACTCGTCCTCGCCGAATCCCAACTCCTCGCTCTTGCTCTTCTGGCCGGAGGCGGTGGCGAGCACCAGCTTGAAGATGCGCTCGCCGATCTCCTGCACCGTGGCGGCGCCGTCGGCGATCGGCCCGCAGTCGATGTCCATGTCGTCGCCCATGCGCTGGAAGAGCGGCGTGTTGGTGGCGAGCTTGAGGCTGGGTGCCGGCTTGCAGCCGAAGACCGAGCCGCGGCCGGTCGTGAAGCAGATGATGTTGGCGCCGCCCGCGACTTGCCCCGTCGCCGAGACCGGGTCGTAGCCGGGCGTGTCCATGAACACGAAGCCCTTCTCGGTGATCGGCTGGGCGTACTCATAAACCGCGGTCAGGTTGGTGGTGCCGCCCTTGGCGACCGCGCCCAGCGACTTCTCGAGGATGGTGGTGAGGCCGCCCGCCTTGTTGCCCGGCGAGGGATTGTTGTTCATCTCGCCGCCGGTCTTGGCGGTGTAGTCCTCCCACCATCGGATGCGCTCGACCAGCGTCTCGCCGACCGCGCGGCTGATCGCCCGGCGGGTGAGGAGATGCTCGGCGCCATAGATCTCCGGCGTCTCCGACAGGACCGCGGTGCCGCCGTGGCGCACCAGCAGGTCGACGCAGGCGCCGAGCGCGGGATTGGCGGTGATGCCGGAATAGCCGTCGGAGCCGCCGCATTGGAGAGCAAGGGTGATGTGGCTCGCGGGGAGCGTCTCGCGGCGGGCCTTGTTCGCCTCCGGCAGCATCGCCTTGAGGCGCGCCACGCCCTCGCGCACGGTTTTCACCGTGCCGCCGGCCTCCTGGATCGACATCGTCTGCAGCAGCGGGCCTTCCGTCAGGCCCTCGGCGCGCATCAGGCCGCCGATCTGATTGGCCTCGCAGCCGAGGCCGAGGATCAGGATGCCGGCGAAGTTCGGATGCCGCGCATAGCCGCCGATGGTCCGCCGCAGCAGGTCCATGGCGAGGCCCTCGCTCGCCATGCCGCAGCCGGTGCCGTGGCCGAGCGCCACCACGCCGTCGACGTTGGGGAACTCCGCCAACGCGCCGCCGCGGAACTGCTCGGCGATGAAGCGCGCGGCCGTCGCCGAGCAGTTCACCGTGGTGAGGACGCCGAGATAGTTGCGCGTCGCGACACGGCCGCCGGCGCGGCGGATGCCTTGAAAAGTGGCACGCTCGCGCTCGGGCACCATCTGCGTCGGCTTCGCATCGGCGCAGAACGCATAGTCGCGGGCGAAATTGCCCATGGCGAGATTGTGGGTGTGGACGTGCTCGCCCGGCGCGATGGGCACGGTGGCGAAGCCGAGGATCTGGTTGTACTTGCGCACGGCCTCGCCGGGCTTGATCGCCGCGGTGGCCATCTTGTGGCCGGCGGGAATGTGACCGGTGGATGTTACCCGCTCGCCGGAGACTTCCGTCCCCGGCAGCAGATCCGCCCGCGCCACCACGACATTGTCGGCAGGGTTCAGGCGGATGGTAAGCGGCGGCATGCGAGGGTCTCCCGAAGCGGAAGCGTTGAACTGATCGCGGTATGGGCGGACAATGACCCCAATTTACAGGCCGCTGCCCGGCATGGCAATTTCGGGCGCTTTTGACGTCAGGGGGATGGGCATGACAGGGCGTTTGGCAGGCAAGAAAGCGCTGGTGACCGCGGCGGCGCAGGGGATCGGCTATGCGACGGCGCTCGCCTTCGCCCGCGAGGGCGCCAGCGTCGTTGCCACCGACGTCAACGTGGAAAAGCTGGGCGCGCTCGCCAAGGCGGGCGGCGCCGCCATCTCGACGCGGAAGCTCGACGTGACCGATCAGGTGGCGGTGAACGCGCTGGCGGCGGAGCTCGGCGCCCTCGACGTGCTCTTCAACTGCGCCGGCTTCGTCCATCATGGCACGGTGCTCGACTGCACCGAGAGGGACTGGGACTTCACGATGACCCTCAACGTCAAGAGCATGTACTACACGATCCGCGCCTTCCTGCCGGCGATGCTGAAGGCCGGCAAGGGCGGCTCCATCGTCAACATCTCCTCCGGCGCCTCCTCGGTGCGCGGCATCCCGAACCGCTTCGTCTACGGCACCAGCAAGGCGGCGGTGATCGGCCTCACCAAGTCGGTGGCGGCGGATTTCATCAAGCAGGGCATCCGCTGCAACGCCATCTGTCCCGGCACCATCCAGACGCCGTCCCTCGACGACCGCATCGCGGCGCAAGGCAATCTCGAGGCGACGCGCAAGGCCTTCGTCGACCGCCAGCCCATGGGCCGGCTCGGCACCGCGGAGGAGATCGCGGCGCTGGCGCTCTATCTCGCCAGCGACGAGGCCGGCTTCACCACCGGCGCCATCCACGTGATCGACGGCGGCTTCAGCCTCTAGCCGGCGGTCGCGCAACCTACTCAATCATCAAAAACGGGAGCATGACATGAAACTGCTGCGCTACGGCCCGCCGGGCCAGGAGAAGCCGGGCATCCTCGATCGCGACGGCCGCATCCGCGATCTCTCCGGCGCGGTCTCCGACATCGGGCCCGAGACGCTGGCGCCGGCGGCGCTCGACAAGCTGCGCAAGCTCGACCCGGCGAGCCTGCCGGCGGTCGCCGGCACGCCGCGGATCGGCTCCTGCGTCGGCCGGATCTCGAAGCTGGTCTGTGTCGGCCTCAACTACGTCGACCATGCCAAGGAAGCGAATCAGCCGCTCCCCAAGGAGCCGATCCTGTTCCTGAAGGCGGTGAGCTCGGTCTGCGGCCCGAACGACAATGTCATCATCCCGAAGAACTCGAAGAAGACCGACTGGGAGGTCGAGCTCGGCATCGTCATCGGCACCAAGGCGCAATACGTCTCCGAGGCCGATGCGCTGAAGCACGTGGCGGGCTATTGCATCGTCAACGACGTCTCCGAGCGCGAATTCCAGCTCGAGCGCGGCGGCAACTGGTCCAAGGGCAAGAGCGCCGACACTTTCGGGCCGATCGGCCCCTACCTGGTCACCTCCGACGAGGTGCCCGATCCGCAGGCGCTCGATGTGCTCTGCGAGGTCAACGGCGAGAAGATGCAGAACGGCAACACCCGTAACATGATCTTCTCGGTGCGCCAGATCGTCAGCTACGCGAGCCAGTTCATGACCCTGATGCCGGGTGACGTGATCCCGACCGGCACGCCCGCCGGCGTGGGCCTGGGCATGAAGCCGCCGCGCTTCCTCAAGCCCGGGGATACGATGCGTCTCGCCATCACCGGCCTGGGCGAGCAGCGGCAAAAGCTCGTCGCCCACGGTGGGTAAAACCGGTGCCAGTTCTGCCTGCCGCGGGCAAGTGGGCCGAAGTCCGCGATTCGCTGCAGGTTAGGACTGGCGCATTCCCTTAAATTCGCGTTATGCTCAACTGTTCGTAGACCGTTCTCAGAGGCTCCATGTACGAGCGCCGCCCCGGATTTTTCCGGAATGACGAGCCCCAGGCAGGCCGCCGCGCCGAGGGCAAGGTGAAGTGGTTCAACGCGACGAAGGGCTTCGGCTTCGTGACATTCACGGACGGCTCGCAGGACGCGTTTCTCCCAATGGCGGTGTTGCGGCGCGCCGGGTACGAGGACGTACGCGAGGGCGCCACCATCACCTGCGAGGTGGGAGCGGGCGCAAAGGGGCCGCTGGTCCTGAGCGTCGTCAACATCGATACCAGCACCGCCTCGGCGGCGCCTTCCGGTGGGGGAGGCGGAGGCGGAGGTGGCGGCGGGTTCGGCGGTGGCGGCATGCGGCCGAAAGGGCCGGCGACCACCCTCGAAGGAGCGGTCAAGTGGTTCGAGCCCGATAAAGGCTACGGCTTCATCTCGCCGGACGGCGGGGGGAAAGATATCTTCATCCACGTCACGGCACTCCGCCGCAGCGGCGTTCAGACGCTCGATCCGGGGCAGCGGGTGCGCGTCGATGTGGTGGACGGCCGCAAAGGTCTTGAAGCGGACCGCATCACGCTGATCTGAGCAAAGGGTGGGTCGGGTACGTTCCTGCGTGCCCGGGCCGGTGCTCGGCTTCAGGGCGGTTTGCGCGAGACCGCACGGGGGATTTGCGGTGGAGGAGCGCCTTGGAACTGCAAGACACGCTGAGGACCTATCGGCTTTTCGCCGGTTCCTATGATTTCGTGTTCGGCCCGATCTTCCACCCCGGCCGCAAGGCCGCGGTGGAGTTGGCGAACGATCGCCCGCACCAGCGCATCCTCGAGGTCGGTGTCGGCACCGGACTCTCCCTGCCGCATTTCCGGCGGGACGCCCGGGTCGTCGGCATCGACGTCTCCAAGGAGATGCTGGCCAAGGCGCGGCGACGGGTGGCGGAGCGCGGCCTGAAGCAGGTCGAGGCGCTCATGGAGATGGACGCCGAGGCGATGGAGTTCGAGGACAACGCCTTCGACGCCGTGCTGGCGCTTTACGTGGCGTCGGTGGTGCCCGATCCCGCGCGCTTCGCCAGCGAAATGCGCCGCGTCTGCCGGCCCGGCGGCACCATCGTCATCGTCAATCACTTCACCAGCCCGAATCCGGCGATGCGCTGGTTCGAGCAGCGCCTCGCGCCGCTCGCCGGGCGCATCGGCTTCCATGCGGATTTCCCGCTCGACAGCTTCCTGAAGGCGAGCCGGCTGACGGTGCGCGAGACGCGCCCGAGCAATCTCTTCGGCTATTGGAAGCTCTTGCGCTGCGTCAACGAGAAGAGCTGAGCTGCGTTCAGGCGGGGCAGGCCCCCGCGATCGGTGCCGTCCTAGTCTCCCGTCCGCTCGGCCGCGGCGGCCTTCTCGTCCCGCACAAGGTTGCGGATGAAGGTGTCGAGCACGGCGATTCGCGCTTCCAGATCATCCAGCTCGCGCTGAATCTCCCGCGCGCCCCGGCCGATATACCCAGCCTTGCGGTCGAGCCAGTCGGCGTCCTCGCCGTCGATGGGCTTGCGGCCGTCCTCGGGGGCCATCGCGGGCCTTTCACTACAGAAACTGCGACGGCCGAGTCTATGCCGCGGTGCCGCGCGATGACTGTGTCAATAATTTGCCGCGATTTATCAACACTCTTAACGAGGATTAAGGAGCGCCTACAGCAGTTCCGGCTCGAACGCGACCACCGTTGCGCCACCGCCGATCGCGGGCAGCAGCCCCGGCGCCAGCGCCAGGGAGTGCTCGGCGAAGAAGCGGGCGGTCATCAGCCTCGCTTCGAGGAAGCGCGCATCCCCTGATCTCTCCGCAAGCGCCCGCTGCGCCGCAAGGGCGCCTTTCGCCAGCAGCCAGCCGCCGGTCACGATCCCGGCCAGGCGAAGATAGGGCACGGAGCCGGCCAGCGCGCGCGGCAGATCGACGGCGACCATGTCCACCATGCCGTCGGTCGCCGTCGCGAGGGCGTCGAGGCCGGCGGCGAGATGCCGGCGGATGACGGCGAGATCGTCGCCCGGCGCCATCGCGAGCGCGGCGTCCAGGGCGCGCATCTCGCCGATGAAGGCGCGGGCGACGGCGCCGCGGTCGCGGCCGAGCTTGCGCCCGACGAGGTCGCTGGCCTGGATGCCGTTCGTCCCCTCGTAGATCGGCGCGATGCGCGCGTCGCGGAGATGCTGGGCGGCGCCGGTCTCCTCGATGAAGCCCATGCCGCCATGCACCTGCACGCCGAGCGAGGCGATCTCGACGCCGAGATCGGTGCACCACGCTTTCACCACAGGCGTCAGCAGATCGACGATACCCTGCTGGCGCGCCGCCTCGGCCGCGTCGGGCTGGTGGCGGGCGCGGTCGATGGCGGCGGCGGTGAAATAGGCGAGCGCGCGCGCCGCCTCGGTGCCGGCGCGCATCTCCAGCAGCATGCGGCGGACATCGGCGTGATGGATGATCGGCAGCGGGCCGTCGCCCTTGACGCCGGCCGGCCGGCCCTGGATGCGCTGGCGCGCATAGTCGCGCGCCTGCTGGTAGGCGCGCTCGGCGATCGCGACGCCCTGCAGCCCGACGCCGAGGCGCTCGGTGTTCATCATCGTGAACATGTATTCGAGACCGCGGTTCGCCTCGCCGACCAGATAGCCGGTGGCACCGCCGCCGTCGCCATAGGACATCACGCAGGTCGGGCTCGCGTGGATGCCGAGCTTGCGCTCGAGGCTGACGCAGCGGAGATCGTTGCGCTCGCCGAGGCTGCCGTCGGCGTTCACCAGAAATTTCGGCACGATGAAGAGCGAGATGCCCTTGCTGCCGGCGGGCGCGTCGGGGAGCCGCGCCAGCACCATGTGCACGATGTTGGGCGTGAGGTCGTGCTCGCCGTAGGTGATGAAGATCTTCTGTCCGCTGATCTTGTAGTGGTCGCCGGATCTGACCGCGCGCGTGCGCAGCGCGCCGAGATCGGAGCCCGCCTGCGGCTCCGTCAGGTTCATGGTGCCGGTCCATTCGCCGGAGACCAGCTTCTCCAGATAGATCCGCTTCTGCTCCTTGGAGCCGTGCGCCTGCAGCAGGTCGGTGGCGCCGACGGTGAGCAGGCCGCAGAGCGAAAAGCTCATATTCGCCGAGCACCACATCTCCATGACCGCGGTGGAGATCACCTGCGGCAGGTCCTGGCCGCCATAGTCGGCATCGAAGGGGAGCGAGTTCCAGCCGCCGTCGATGTAGGCTCGGTAGGCGGCGCCCCAGCCGGAGGGCGTGCGGACCACGCCGTTCTCCAGCCGGCTGTGCTCGCGATCGCCGACTTCGTTGAGCGGCGCGATCACGTCGCGGGCGAGCTTGCCCGCCTGGTCGAGAATCTGCTCGACGAGATCCGGTGCCGCCGGCTCGCAGCCGGGCAGGCGCGCGAGATCCCTGAGATCCGCGATCTCGTTGAGGGCGAAGCGCATCTCGGCAAGGGGGGCGGCATAGTCGGACAAGGCGTTCTGGCCTCATGGCTGATAGGGAGCGATCGTCGCGGATCCTATCGCTTCCGCATCGCGTGTCCAGGCACCCCTCGCCATCGCCTGCGGTCGGCAATCGGGGCTGGCCCTGGGCGGCCCTGTGGCTATGATGGTCGACGGATGACGGTCCGAGCAGAGCGGGAGATCCGCCCATGAGCTGGTTACCGGCGCAGGAGCCCCGATGTGAAGCGGGATCGGGCACCGCGCTCGAGCTCGTGGTCGTTCCTCGGCTGCGCGATCTCGGCGGTCTGCAGGTCCGGCGCGTGCTGCCGGCGGCGGAGCGCCGCATGATCGGTCCCTTTGTCTTTCTCGATCAGATGGGGCCGGTGGCGTTCAAGCCCGGCAACGGCATCGACGTGCGCCCGCATCCGCATATCGGGCTGGCGACGGTGACCTATCTCTTCGATGGCGAGATCCTGCACCGCGACAGTCTCGGCAGTATCCAGCCGATCCGGCCCGGCGAAGTGAACTGGATGACCGCGGGCCGCGGCATCACCCATTCCGAGCGCACGCCGGAGGCATTGCGCATGGCGCCATCGCGCCTCTTCGGCATCCAGGCCTGGGTGGCCCTGCCGAAGGCGCAGGAGGAGGCCGCGCCCAGCTTCGCGCATCACGAGGCGAAGGCGCTGCCGGTCGTCGAGGCGGAGGGCGCGCGGATCCGTGTCATGGCCGGCTCCCTCGGCGGCCAGCGCTCGCCGGTGAAGACCTTCTCGGAGATGATCTACGCCGATGCCACGCTGCGCGCCGGCGGCCGCCTCGTCTTCCCGGTCGAGCACGAGGAGCGCGCGATCTACGTCGTCGACGGCATGATCGATCTCGGCGGCCGCTCCTTCGGCATCAGCCAGCTGCTGGTGCTCCGTCGCGGCATCGAAGTGAAGGTGTCGGCGCCCGCCGGCGCCCATCTCCTGCTGCTGGGCGGCGCGCCGCTCGACGGTCAGCGGCACATCTGGTGGAATTTCGTCTCCAGCTCGCGTGATCGCATCGAGAAGGCGAAAACCGACTGGAAGGCCGGAAACTTCCCCTCGGTTCCCGGCGAGACGGAGTTCATTCCGCTGCCGGAGTGATGGCCGCGACCGCGCCGACGTCCACCGTGACGGACATCCTGAGTGCGGAGCTCAGCGATGGCCGGATCGCGCGCGTGGCCGGCGGCGATGCGCCGGTGCCCTGGTGGAGCTTCAGCAAGACCGTGCTGGCGGCGGCGGCGCTCGCCCTCGTGCGTGACGGCGCGCTCGCTCTCGATACGCCGCTAGACGCGAGACCCTTCACCCTGCGCCATCTGCTGCAGCACACCGCCGGCGTGCCGAACTATGGCGGGCTCGCGAGCTATCACGCGGCGGTCGCGCGCGGCGATCGGCCATGGACGGAGGCAGAGCTGCTGCGCCAAGTCCCGCCGGAGAGGCTGCTGTTCTCGCCCGGGAGCGGATGGTCCTATTCGAATATCGGCTATCTGCTTGTCCGCCGCGAGATCGAGGCGGTGGCGGGAGCCACTCTCGATTCGGCGCTGCGCAGGCTGATCTTCTCGCCGCTCGGTATCGATGAGGTCGGCGTCGCCGAGCAGCCGGCGGAGCTGCCAGGCCGCATGCGCGGATATCATCCCGGCTGGGTCTTCCACGGCCTGCTGGTTGGATCGCTGCGCGCGGCGGCGCTGCTCCTCGATCGGCTGCTGGCCGGCGATCTGCTGCCCCCGGAGCTGCACTCGGCCATGCTGGCGGCGTGGCGCATCGGCGGCCCGTTTCCCGGCCGGCCATTCCGCGCGCCGGCCTATGGCCTCGGCGTCATGGTGGATGCCGAGGGATCGCTGGGAAGAACCATAGGCCATACCGGCCAAGGACCCGGCAGCACGATCGCGGTCTATCACTTCCCCGACCTTGTGCCGCGACGCACGGTGGCCGCCTTCGCGCCCATCGATGGAGACGCCGTCCAGGGAGAGATCGAGAGCCGCGTGCTGTCGCTTGCTAGCGCGCCTGGCGGCGCGCGGCTGGCGCCGCCTCCGGCGTCTCCAGGCTGATCACCTTGCCGGGATTCATGATGCCGTCGGGGTCGAGGGCGAGCTTGACGCGGCGCATCAGGTCGATCGCGGCGGCCGGCTTGTAGCGCGTGAGGTCGTCGCGCTTCAGGATGCCGATGCCGTGCTCGGCGCTGATCGAGCCGTTCATCTCCGCGACGATGCCGTGCACGAGGTCGTTCACTTCCTGGCGGCGCGCCAGGAAGGCCTTGGTATCGGCGCCGACCGGCTGGCTGATGTTGAAGTGGATGTTGCCGTCGCCGACATGGCCGAAGGCGACCGGTCGGCAGTCGCGGACGCGCGCCTCGACCGCTGATGTCAGGCGCTCGATGCATTCGGCGACTCGGCTCACCGCCACCGAGACGTCGTGCTTGATGCTGCCGCCCTCGAACTTCTGCGCCTCCACCATCGCCTCGCGGATGCGCCAGAGCTGCTGCGCCTGCTGAGCGCTCGCCGCCACCACGCCGTCCTCGATGAGGCCGGCCTCGAGCGCCTCGGCGAGCAGGCTCTCCAGCCCATCGCGCAGCCCGCCATCGGGCCGGCTGGAGGCGACGTCGAGCAGCACGTACCACGCATGCGGCTTCTCCAGGGGATCGATGACGCCGGCGACGTGGCGCAGCGAGAAGTCGAGGCCGATGCGCGGGATGAGCTCGAAGGCGGTGAGCTGGTCGCCGCTGGCGGCGCGGGCGCGGGCGAAGAGCTCCATGCCGTCCCGCGCGCGGGCGAGGGCCAGGAACGCGGTCTCGGTCTCGCGCGGGCGCGGGAACAGCTTGAGGGTCGCGGCGGTGATGATGCCGAGCGTGCCCTCGGCACCGATGAAGAGCTGCTTCAGATCGTAGCCGGTATTGTCCTTGCGCAGCACGCGCAGCCCATCCCAGACGCTGCCGTCCGGCAGCACCACCTCGAGGCCGAGGGCGAGGTCGCGCGTGTTGCCGTAATGCAGCACCGCGATGCCGCCGGCATTGGTGGAGAGATTGCCGCCGATCTGGCAGGAGCCCTCGGCGCCGAGACTCAGCGGGAAGAGCCTGTCCGCCGCCTCTGCCGCCTTCTGGATGTCGGCAAGAATGCAGCCGGCCTCGACGGTGATGGTGAAGTCGATGGGATCGATGGCGCGGATGCGGTTCATGCGGCCGAGGCTCAGCACGATGTTGCGCCCGTCGCTGTCGGGAACGCCGCCGCCGCAGAGCCCGGTGTTGCCGCCCTGCGGCACGACGGGAATGCGCGCCGCCGCCGCGAGGCGCACCACCTCGGCGACCTCGGCAGTGGAGGTCGGGCGCACCACCAGGCTGGTCCTGCCGTGGTACATGCCGCGGCTCTCGATCAGGTAGGGCTCGACCTGCTGGGGATCCTCGACGATGCCCTTGGGACCGACCGCGGCCCGGATGCCGCGCAGTGCGTCTTCCAGCGATAGCGTCACGACCCGTCTCCTCGTGCCTCCCCAAGCCCGCATCTAAGCATGGGCGTCGCGCAAGAAAAGAGGAACATCGTATGGAGACATTCGGGCGGCGGCGGCGCTCAGGGACGCGGCGCCGCTGCCCGCCGCAGGCGATCGTTAATGGCGGCGCCGAGGCCGTGCTCCGGGATCGGCATTACGGCGATGCCGGTGAAGCCGGGCCGATCGAGGGCGCGCAGCAGCGCGAACAGGTTGGCGGCGGCCTCGGTGAGATCGCCGGTCGCGGAGAGCGAGCGCACCGCGGCGAAGCCGGCGGGGGGCCCGCCCGGGCCGAAGGCGAGCAGCGCCTCGCCGGGCTGCTGCGCCGCGGTAGCCATGAGCCGCAGCGGCAGCCGGGGCGCGTAGTGGCTTTCGAGCATGCCTGGCGAGCGCGGCGCCCGATCGCCACCGCCAGTCGCCGCCAGCGGGCCGAGCATGCTCTCGAGATCCTCGCGCGCGATGCCGCCGGGCCGCAGCAGCGTCGGCTGGGCGGCGCTGAGGTCGAGCACCGTCGATTCAATGCCGACCGCGCAGGGCCCGCCGTCGAGAACCGCGGCAATGCGGCCGTCGAGCTCTTCCATCACATGGGCGGCGGTGGTCGGGCTCACGCGGCCGGAGCGGTTGGCGCTCGGCCCGGCGAGGGGCCGGCCGGTCCGCCGCAGCAGCTCCAGCGCCAGCGGATGGCCGGGCATGCGCAGCGCCAGCGTATCGAGCCCCGCGCTCGCCAGCAGCGAGACCGGGCACTGCGCGGCGCGCGGCAGCACCAGACTAAGCGGACCCGGCCAGAACCGCCCGATGACGCGCTCGGCGCGCGCGTCGATCGCGGCGAGCTCGCGCGCGAGGGCGAGATCCGGCACGTGCACGATGAGCGGATTGAATCTCGGCCGTCCCTTGGCGACGAAGATCCCGGCAACCGCGCGATCGTCGGTGGCATCGCCGCCGAGGCCGTAGACGGTCTCGGTCGGGAAGGCGACGAGCGCTCCCGCGCGCAGCAGCCGCGCCGCCTCGTCGATCTCGTCCGGAGAGAGCAGTCGGGTCATGCTGGCGCCGGGACTATCGCCCGCGGGCGAGGAAGCCGCCGTTG
>DATKPX010000547.1:0-7659 GCA_035523855.1 Allostellaceae bacterium | reverse complement strand
CCCCGGGCGCGCCCTTCGTGCAATTCACCTACGGCCTCACCTCGCCGATCGCCCGCGAGCGCCTCGGCCTCAAGGGCCGCATCGCCGCCCGCGTCTGGGCCAACATCCCGCCGGCCTCGGTCTGGCGCTACGAGCGGCGGCGGGAGAGAGAAGCGCGGAAAGTGGCGTGAGGCCGCTCGCTCGCTATGAATCCGCCGCGTGACACACCGCCTCGATGTTGTAGCCGTCGGGATCGAGGATGAAGGCGCCGTAGTAATTCGCGTGGTAGCGCGGGCGGAGGCCGGGGGCGCCGTTGTCGCGGCCGCCGGCGGCGAGCGCGGCCTTGTGGAAGGCGTCGACCACGGCGCGCGAGGCGGCGTTGAAGGCGAAGTGCGGGCGCGGCTCCAGCGGCGGGCCCTTGGCGATCCAGAACTCGCCGGCGGGATCGGTGGATTTGCCGTGGCCCTCGGGAACGCCGAAGCCGATGGCGTCGGGAATCTCCTTGCGGACGCGATATCCCAACGGCGCCAGCGCCGCTTCGTAGAAGGCCTTGCTGCGCGCGAGATCGCTGACGTTGATGCCGATGTGGTCGAGCATGCGGAGCCTCCTCTCTTGTCGCAGGGCGATGATCGCATGGAGCCCGCGCGGCGGAAACGGCGTTGCGGGAACGCGCGAGGCGGCGGAGGATGAGCGGAGACGAGGAGGCCAGCATGACCACCACCGAGCGCAACGGCCGCTGTCTCTGCGGCGAGGTCCGCTTCGTCGCGCGCGGCGAGCCGAAATGGGTGGCGCATTGTCACTGCGAGAGCTGCCGCCGCGCCACCAGCGCCGGCTTCGCGACCTATGCCGGCTACGCGACGGACGTCGTCGAGTGGAGAGGGAAGCCGCCCGCCGGCTATCACTCCTCGCCCGGCGTCACGCGCCGCTTCTGCCCGCGCTGCGGCTCGCCGGTGAGCTTCGAGGGCGAGCGCTGGCCGGGCGAGATCCATCTCTTCGTGCCGGCCTTCGAGGATCCCGCGGGCTTCCAGCCCAGGGGCCACGTCTATGTCGAGGAGCAGATGCCCTGGGTGCGTCTCGCCGACGGGCTGCCGCGCTATGCGAAGACCGCGCGCGAGGGTCCGCCCCTCGCCTGAGACGGTACCGGGCTCAGCCGGGCGGCGGCGGCAGCGCCGCCTCCACCTGCTCGGCAAACCGCCGATAGCTGGTCAGCGAGAAGAGCGCGTAGAAGAACAGCATCGGCACGTCCTTGCGATGGCCGAAGCGCTGCTGCACGGGATCGCAGAGCTGATCCTTGATCACCTGGCAGTCGGCGTCGCCGAACGCCGTCTCCACCGCGCCGCGCAGCGCCGTGTCCGACCAGGGCCGATGCCAGTCGGTCTCCTTGTGCACGATGGCGTTGCGCACCATGCGATGCGCCTGGGCGAGGAGCGCGCCGTCTCGGAGGATTGCCTGCCGCAAGGTCAGCCCGGTCCAGCGCTCGACGGCCGGCTGCCAGTTCTGGTAGGGCGTCTCCTGATACTGCTTGCGGCGCTGCCGGGCGTCCCGGGCACTCAGCGCGTCGAGACCGAGGAACGGCGCGCCGCGCGCCCAGAGGAAATGCTCCAGCGCGCTGTGGAAGCGGATGATCACGTAGCGGCAGAGCGCCTCGAAATCCGCCTTGAGATGCAGCTCGAAGCGGCTGACGGGAACGTCGTACTTGACTGTGCGCCGGGGCGCCTTCCCCGCTGGCGAGGGCTGGCGCGCCTTGCTGGGCGGAACGAAGGCATGCGGCCTCGGCGTGAGGCCGGCGAAGACCTCGTGCACGCCGCGGTCGCCCGCGCGCCGCTCCGGCGTCAGCACCAGACGCTCGACCAGCGTGTAAGAGAGCTCGGAGCTCCAGAGAAACTCGTTGACCTGGGTCTGCTGCGCGGCAAAGGCGGCGAAGGCCGGGGATTTCGGCGGTCGCGCAATTTTGGCAGCGGTCATGGGTCCGACCCACCTCGCGTTGTCGCGCAGAGAGGGTATCGCGTTCGCGGCCGCGGGCAAGCGCCGGCGCCTGATCTGCATCAATGCCGGTCGGGCGCCGCGACTTCTAGGCTTCGCGCACCCTCAGAGTTCCGTTTCCGTGCGAGGATCTGCCGATGATCGAGACCCGCCGCCTGCTGATCCGCGACGTAGAGCCGTCCGATGCCGCCGCCTTCTGCGGCTACATGGCAGGGAAGGAGTACTGGGAGCATCTGCCGATCGAGACGCCGGGCGCGGCGCAGGTGCAGGAGCTGCTCGAGCGCTGCCGGCGCGACCAGGCGGCCGATCCGCGCGACAATTATTTCATGGCGGCGGTGCTGAAGGAGACCGGCGAGCTGGTCGGCGAGGCGATCCTGCGCATCGCCTCGCGCCGTCATCGCCAGGGCGAGATCGGGTGGGGTGTCGACCGCCGCTACAGCGGCCGCGGCATCGCCACCGAGATCGGCCGCGCGCTGCTGGGCTTCGGCTTCGAGACGCTGGGCCTGCACCGGATCTTCGGCCAGTGCCGGCAGGAAAACCTCGCCTCCCAGCGCATCATGGAGAAGCTCGGCATGCGCGAGGAAGGCGTCATCCGCGAGCACATCCGGGCGCGCGGCGAATGGTGGTCTTCCTCGCAATGGTCGATCCTCGACCGCGAATTCCTGCGCGTCCCCGATTGAGCAGCGGCGCGCGCCCTAGAGATCGACGCGCTCCGCCGCCACCGCCTTGCGCTCCTGCATGTTGAAGCGGTCGGCGTAGATCGGCTTCTCGCCGGTGCTGGGGCCGGGATACTGCACCAGCAGGATGTCGCCGCCGGTCGCGGTCTTGAGCTCGCCCTCGAAATGCGGATCCGGATGGAACAGCATGGTGCCGGGCTTGTAGGTGACGCCGTCGATCACGAACTCGCCCGAGAGGATGTACCAGATCTGCGCGAAGCCGTGATAATGCTCGGGATGGTAGGCGCCGGGCGCCAGGCGCAGAATGCCGGCATTGGGCTCGGTCGGCCGCTCGGGGCGGGGATGGAACAGCATTTTGCCGGTCTCGCCGGGCCAGCGGATCGTCTCCCACTCCATGTCGTCGATGTGGCGCGCCTCGAAGGGGAGATGGTCCTTGCGGGACGCCTCGCGCTTCGCCGTCTGCTGAGCCATCGGATCCTCCCCATGGTGTTCATCGCATGATCAAACGCTGTCCCGAACGCTACCACCCCGCCGCGGCGCCGGAAAGCCGCGCGCCGGTCGGCTGGGCGGCGGCGCCATGATCGCGAAGCTCCTGCTGCAGAACCTGCTCTGGCGCGCTTTCCTGGGCGCGCTGCTGCTGGGCGCCGCGGGCACCCTCGACTGGCCGCGCGCCTGGATCTTCCTGGCGGAGATGACGGTGCTCGGCATCGCCGCCGGCCTCTGGCTCGCGCGGCACGATCCCGCCCTGTTGCGGGAGCGGCTGCGCGCGCCGGTGCAGCGCGGCCAGCCTCTGACGGACAAGCTGGTGACCAGCGCGTTGCTGCTGGCGAGCTGCCTCTGGCTGGTGCTGATGGGGCTCGATGCCGGGCGCTTCCGCTGGTCGGCGATGCCGGAGTGGCTCGCGGTGGTGGGCGCGCTCGCGCTCCCGGTCTTCGTCTGGGCGTGCTGCCTGGTCTTCCGCGCCAACAGCTTCGCGGCGCCGGTGGTGAAGCTGCAGGAGGAGCGCCGCCAGCAGGTCGCCAGCACCGGCCCCTATCGCCATGTGCGCCATCCCATGTATGCGAGCGCGATCCTCTACTTCCTCGCGGTGGCGCTGCTGCTCGGCTCCTGGTGGGGGCTCGCCGCGGTGCCGGTGCTGGTGGCGCTGCTCGGCCTCCGGATCTGGATCGAGGAGCGGACGCTGATGGCGGGGCTCCCCGGCTATGCCGACTACGCCGCCCGCGTGCGCTATCGCCTGGTGCCCGGCCTGTGGTAAAGCGCGGCCGCGGCGATCAGCCGCGATGACAGCAGGCGAAATCTGATATGGTGGCCCCGACTGCGACGGATATTGCCGCATTTTCGGGCGGAGTGCGCGAGATGAAGCGACGGATCGGCGGCCGGGCTCCGGCGATGGTGATCAAGCGCTATAACGGCCGCCGCCTCTACAACACGGCGACGCTCGGCTATGTCACCCTCGACGAGGTGCGGGCGCTCGCCGAGGACGGCGTCGATCTCGTCGTCTACGACGCCGGCACCGGCGAGGACATCACCCAGGCGCTGCTGCTGCCGCTGCAGTAGCCGGGATCACTCCGCCGCGGAATCCACCGCCGACGGCGGCATCCGGGCGACGCCCGGCTGCGGCGCGATGTCCGCCGCCAGCACGCGGGCGGCGGGAAAGCGCAGGCGCACGGTGGTGCCGCACCCCTCCTCGCTCTCGATCTCCAGCACGCCGCCGTGCAGCTCCATGAAGGTGCGGCTCAAGGCGAGGCCGAGGCCGGCGCCGCGCTTCGCCTGGCCGGCGCTGCCCTGCGCCTGCTCGAAGGGACGGCCGAGGCGGACGAGATCCGCCGCCGAGATGCCGATGCCGGTATCGGTGATGGTGATCCAGAGGCCGCCCTTCTCGAGGCCGGCGGCGAGCAGGATGCGGCCGCCCGACGGCGTGAACTTGACCGCGTTGGCGAGCAGGTTGAGCAGGATCTGCTTCACCGCGCGGCGGTCGGCGCTCAGCAGCGGCAGCGGCTCGGCGAGGCTCGCCTCGATGACGAGGCCGCTCTGATGCGCGGTGGCGGCGACCAGGCGCACCGCCTCGTCGACGATCTGCGACAGGATCACCTGCTCCTCGGCGATGCGATACTTGCCGGCCTCGATCTTGGCGATGTCGAGGAGATCGTTGATGAGCTCGAGGAGATGCAGCCCGCTCGCATGGATGTCGGCGATGTATTCGCGGAACTTCTTCTCGCCGATCTGCTGCGGCGTCGAGGCGGCGATGAAATCGGAGAAGCCGATGATGGCGTTGAGCGGCGTCCTGAGCTCGTGGCTGATATTGGCGAGGAAGCTCGATTTCGCCTGGCTCGCCGCGCGCGCCTCGCGCTCCTGCGCGCGCAGCCGCGCATCGAGGGCGAGCTGGCCGCGGATCAGCAGGGCGATGATCCAGATCGAGCCGACGGCGATCGCGCGATTGAGCAGCGAGATCTCGCCGACGCCGCTCTCCGGCCCGATGAAGGCGGGGATCACCGTCAGCGCCGTCGCCAGCACCGAGTAGGCGAGCAGCGCGCGCCGGCTGCGCACCAGCAGGCAGAGCGCCAGCAGCACCGGATAGACGATGCCGTCGGCGACCCCCGGCGGCGTCAGCGCGTCGAGCACGAACGCCGCCGCCATGCCGAGGACCAGCGCCCCGTGCAGGTAGATCGGATTCACGCGGTCCAGGAACTCTCGCACCAGGTCCGTCCTGCCTTGCCCCGACGCCCCGCCCGCGCGCGGCCGGGAAGATGAAAGGGAACGCATACACCGTGATGCCGAGACGTTTAGATATCACTAAAACAGCGGCGCCGACACCAGATACGGTATAGGTGTGAGGCGAGAACCGCTAATGGCCGAACCACGTTTGCGGAGGGCTGCCATGCGCAAGCCGGAACCCCGCCCGCGGCCCGCCGTCTATCTGGCGGGGCCGGAGGTCTTCCTCAGGGATGGCATCGAGCTCGGCCGGCGCAAGAAAGAGATGTGCGCCCGATACGGCTTCGAGGGGCTGTTTCCCCTCGATTGGGACGGCGCCGGCGACACCGTCGAGGCGGCGGACCGCCGCATCTACCGCGGCTGCCTCGCCATGATGCGCGCCGCCGATCTCGCGGTGCTGAACCTGACGCCGTTCCGCGGCCCGAGCGCCGATGTCGGCACGGTGCTGGAGCTGGGATTCCTGGCCGGGCTCGGCAAGCCGGTCTTCGCCTACAGCAACGACGCCCGCGACCTGATCGACCGCCTGCGCGCGCTCGGTCCCGCGACGCGCGACGCGGCCGGCGGGCTCTGGCGCGACGCGGCCGATATCGCGATCGAGGACCACGGCAACGCCGACAATCTGATGCTGGACATGACGCTCGCCGAGCAGGGCCACCCGATCATCCGGCACGCCGCGCGGCCCGAGGAGCGCTATCACGACCTCGCCGGCTTCGAGGCCTGCCTTGCCCAGGCCGCCGCGGCGCTCGCCGCAGGCTGACATTTCTCCCCGCGCAGCAAGAAGGAGCCGCCATGGCATCGGTCGACTATTTCCTCAGGATCGAGAGCATCCCCGGCGAGAGCGTCGACACGCATCATCCGAACGAGATCGTGGTGGAGAGCTGGAGCTTCGGCGACAGCGATGCCGCCGCCGCGGGCGGCGCCGGCAAGGTCAGATTCCATGATTTCCACTTCAGCGCCGTGGTCAGCAAGGCATCGCCGAAACTGGTCGAGGCCGCCGCCCTCGGCAGCCACCTCGCCGGCGCCGTGCTCACCTGCCGTAAATCGAGCGGCTTCCAGGTCGAGTTCCTGGTGCTGAAATTCTCCGACGTGGTGGTGTCGTCCTACGCCACCGGCGCCGCCGCGGCGAGCGAGACGGCGCCCATCGACCAGGTCGCGCTCGCCTTCGCCAAGGTGGAGATCGACTACACCGAGGAGAAGCCCGACGGCAAGACAGCCCCGCCGATCCAGGTCATGGTGTAGGAGGATTTCTGGACGCGGCGCGCCCAATATTGGAAGGAATCACCACGGAGACACGGAGTTGTCCGGCAGATCGCCTTCTCCGCGTACTCCGTGCCTCCGTGGTGAAAATTTATGCCAGCGATCTACTCGAAGAACGCCAGGGTGCGGACCTCGATGCTTTCGCGCGGCGGCGCGGCGGCGCGGGTGGTGGGATCGTCGAAGGCGGTGTGCAGCGAGAAGCGCGCGCGGCCGTCCGTCTCGCTGTCGTAGCACTTGATCAGCACCGCCTCGTTCCGCTGCATGCGCGGGAAATAGTACCAGCGGTGCTTCGGGCTGTGGACGCCGTAGTAGATCTCGCCGGTGCGGTCGGCGTAGACGAGGTCGCAGGTGACGAGCTCGGCCGGCGCCACGCTGCTGGCGTCGGCAAGCGCCAGTGGCCAGGCTTCCACCGGCCCGCGGATCGGCCGCCACACGTTGATCTCGACGAAGCGGCGCTTCAGGCGCTCTTCCGCCTCGGCGGCGGGCAGGAGGTCGCGCACGCGCTGCGGCCCTGACCTCTCGGTGTAGTCGTTGTGCACCATGGAGACGGGCGCGCGGTAGCCGCGCTCCACCGCGCGCTCGGCGGTGCGGATGGTGTGATCGAAGACGATGACCTTGGCGGCGCCGGTGGCGCGCGCCACCAGCCGCTCGACCTCGGCATAATAGACGGAGCGCAGCTCCGCCTGATCGTAGAAATCCCTGACCGCGGTCTCGTGCCGCGCCAGCAGGAAGCCCTCGCGATCGAGCGAGAGCTCGCCGGCGATCGGGCGCGCATTGGCGATGCGGGTGGGAAAATTGCCGTAATTGCCTTCGCGCCGCACGAGGCCGGTGCCGGGCGGCGGGTTGTAGGTGACCGGCTTCACCTTGGCATCGGCGAGATAGGTGAGCGGCGCCTCCACGTAATCGGAGAGGTCTGTCGTGCGGGCGGCGGAGCCATGAGCGGCCATGCGATTACTCCCAGGATCGGTTCCACAGGCGGACCCTGTGGGACGGTGGCGATTTACCCGCATTCGATCTAAGCCGCCGCCGCGCGCTCCGCAAACAAACTTAC
>DATKPX010000546.1:0-2367 GCA_035523855.1 Allostellaceae bacterium | reverse complement strand
AGTTCATCGGCGCTCATTCCGGCTCGCCCTGGTTCGTCTCGATGGTGGGCTTCGTCGCCGGCCTACCTTTCATGTACCAGATGGTCGAGCGCGCGAAGCAGATCCAGGTGCCGAAATACCTGCGCCCGCGTACCGACACGCCGAAGCTCACCATCGGCCATGGCGGTTGCTTCGGCTGCATCTATTCCGTGCGCGGCGCCGGCGGCTACCAGATGTTCGGCATCACGCCGATGCCGATTTACGATCCGAAGCAGGAAATCAGCTATCTCCACGAGTTCATGATCTTCTTCAAACCCGGCGACATCGTGAAGTTCCGGCCCGTCGACCGCGGCGAATACGACGACGACCTGAAGAAGCTCGAGGCTGGGCGCTTCCGCCCGCTCATCAAGCCGGTGACCTTCTCGCTCGACGCCTTCCACCGCGATCCCGCCGTCTACAACGCCCAGCTGCTGGAGGTCCTCCATGGCCATTGAGGTCTCCAAGCCTGGGCTTTCCACCTCGGTGCAGGATCTCGGCCGGCCCGGCTACTACCATCTCGGCATCCCGCTCTCGGGCGGCATGGATCAATACGCGGTGATCGCCGCCAATCTGCTGGTCGGCAACGCCGAGGGCGACGCCGTGCTCGAGACGGTGTTCATGGGGCCGGAGCTGCGCTTCACCGCCGAGGCGACCGTGGCGCTGACTGGTGCTGAGCTGCCGCCGAAGCTCGACGGCGAGGAGCGGCCGTGCTGGACGTCGTTCCGCGTCAATCCGGGCCAGATCCTCTCCTTCGGCTATCTGAAGAGCGGTGCCCGCGCCTATATCGGCGTCTCCGGCGGCATCGACGTGCCGGTGGTGCTGGGCAGCCGCTCGACCTATCTCCTCGGCGCGCTCGGCGGTTATGAGGGCCGCGCGCTCAAGACCGGCGATCTCGTGCAGGTCGGCGCGGCGAAACGGGCGGCGCCCGAAGGCCGCTCGGTCGCGCCGGCGCTCCGCCCCGCGCTGGCGCAGCCGGCGGCGCTGCGCGTCGTCACCGGCCTCTACTGGCACCGCATCACAGAAGCGGCCGGCAAGCGGTTCTTCGCAGACACCTGGAAGGTGGCGCCCGAGGCGGACCGCATCGGCTATCGCTTCCGCGGCGGCCATCCGCTCGCGTTCAAGCCGCGCGAGCAGCCCTTTGGTGCCGGCTCCGACCCCTCAAACATCGTTGATAGCTGCTATCCCTATGGCTCGATCCAGGTGCCGGGCGGCACCGAGCCGATCGTGCTGCACCGCGATGCCGTCTCCGGCGGCGGTTATTTCATGATCGGCACTGTGATCTCGGCCGATATGGATCTGATCGGCCAGCTCCAGCCGAACATGCCGACGCGCTTCGTCGCCGTCGATATGGCGGCGGCGCTGGAGGCAAGGCATGAGCGCAATCGGCGGATCGAGAAGCTGCGCAACGCGCTGGCGTGAGGCGGCCGGCGCGCGGCGGGCGGAAAGCGGCGATAGGAGAGGAGAGAGGCGATGGCACGCAAAGTCGACCCGATCACTCTTTCGGTCATTCGCGGCACGCTTGAGACGACGCAGCGCGAGATGACGCTGTCGCTCGAGAAGACGGCGCGCTCGAGCGTCTTCAACCTGGCGCACGACTATTCCACGGCGCTGTTCAGCCATGTGCCCGAGATGATCCTGCAAGGCCAGGACATCCCGATCCACCTGGGCTCGCTGATCCCGGCGATGAAGTCAGTCGCCGCCTATTTCGGTGACGATATCCATGAAGGCGATCTGATCCTGCACAACGATCCCGCCTTCGGCGGCAGCCATGCGATCGATGTCTGCATGTACAAGCCGGTCTTCTATAAGGGGAAGCTGTGCTACTGGACGGTCTGCAAGGGCCATCTCACCGATATCGGCGGCCCGGTGCCGGCGAGCTACAACCCAAACGCGACCGAGATCTATGCCGAGTGCCTGCGCATCCCGCCGGTGAAGATCTGGGACCGCGGCGAGCCGCGGCGCGATGTGATCAATCTGATCTTCACCAATATCCGTGCGCGGCGCGACCAGGAGGGCGATTTCAACGCGCTGATCGGCGCCTGCCAGGTGGGCGAGCGCAATCTCATCGCCATGCTGGAGAAATACGGCGTTGCCGAGGTGGATGCCTGCATCGCCGAGCTGCTCGACATGGCCGACCGGCATATGCGGGCGCTGATCAAGGCGGTGCCGGACGGCACCTATGAAGGCGCGGCGATCCTCGAGGATGCCGGCCACGGCCACGGCGATTTCGAGATCAAGGCGAGGGTGACCATCAAGCGCGACACCTGCCACATCGCCATCAGCAGCCCGCCACAAATCCCCTACTTCATCAATTCCTACGAGGGGAACTCGCATTCCGGCGTCTATCTC
>DATKPX010000545.1:0-17217 GCA_035523855.1 Allostellaceae bacterium | reverse complement strand
CTATCCGCCGCCAGCGCCCGCGCCCCTGCCGCCACCGCCCGTCGCGCCCTAGTCACCCCTCTCCGCACGGAGTGGGGAGAGGGAGGGGCCCGTTGCGTCAGCAACGGGAGGGTGAGGTGTCGCCGCCTCAGTCTCGCGACGCGACCCACCTCATCCTAAATCCTTCTCCCCCCGCAAGCGGGCGGAGAAGGACTTGTTGCGCGCCCACCCCCTCCGATTTGACGCTTCTCCGCCGCGCGGTCTAGCGTGGCAGAGAGATGATCGGGGAAGGGAACGCGATGCCTGCAGCGGCGCCGCTCGGCGGCATTACGGTGGTGGAGCTCGGCCACAGCGTGGCGGCGCCTTATGCCGCGGAGATCCTGGGCGATCTCGGCGCCACCGTCATCAAGGTGGAGAAGCGCGACGGCGACGACGCGCGGAAATGGGCGCCGCCCTACTGGCATGGCATGTCGGCCCTGTTCCAGAGCCTCAACCGCAACAAGCAGTCGGTGGTGGTCGATCTCCGCAGTGACGAGGAGGTGCGGCGGCTCAAAGCGCTGATCCAGGAGCGCGCGGACGTGGTGATCCAGAATCTCCGCCCCGGCGGCGCGCAGGAGCTCGGCCTCGACGCGGCGACGCTGCGCAAGACCAAGCCCGGCCTCATCTGCTGCACCATCGGCGCCTTCGGCAAGGCGGGCCCGCTCAAGGAGCGGCCCGGCTACGATCCGCTGATGCAGGCCTTCGGCGGCATCATGAGCGTCACCGGCGAGCCGGGCCGGCCGCCGGTCCGCGTCGGCGTCTCCGTCATCGACATGGGCGCCGGCATGTGGTCGGTGATCGGCATCCTCTCGGCGCTGATGACGCGCGCCGCCACCGGCGCGGGCGCCAGCATCGACACCTCGCTCTACGAGGTGGCGCTTGGCTGGATGTCCTATCACGCGGCAACCACCCAGGCCTCCGGCGTGCCGCCGGTGCCGCAGGGATCGGGCGCGCCGCAGATCGCGCCCTATCGCGGCTACGTCACCAGCGACGGCTTCATCGTCATCGGCGCCGGCAACGACAAGCTCTTCGCGTCGATGGCGAAGGCGCTCGGCCATGCCGAGTGGGCGGCGGATCCGCGCTTCCGCAGCAATCCAGAGCGCGTCAAGCATCGCGATGATCTCTACCGGCTCATCGAGGAGATTCTGGCGAAGAAGACCTCCGCGGAGTGGCAGAAGATCCTCGACGAGGCGGGCGTGCCTTGCGCGCCGATGCAGACCATGGACCAGGTGCTGGCGCATCCGCAGACCGCCGCGCTCGGCATGCTGCAGCAGAGCGCCGACGGGAAATTCAACCTGATGGGCCTGCCGCTCTCCTTCGACGGCGTCAGGCCCGCCCTGCGCTCCAGCGCGCCGGAGCTCGGCGCCGACACCGAGGCGGTGCTCGGTCCCTATTCCACCAAGAGCAAGGCATCCTGATGATTCCCGATTACGCGACGATCAAGACCGAGACCGCGGCGCCGCACGTGCTGCTGGTGACCCTCAACCGGCCCGAAGTGGCGAACGCCTTCAACACCCAGATGGGCCGCGACCTCCTCGATCTCTGGGCGCGCCTCGTCGCCGAGCCCGGCGATGTCAGGTGCGTCGTCGTGACCGGCGCCGGCGGCCGCGTCTTCTGCGCCGGCGGCGACCTCAAGGAGCGCAACGGCATGAGCGACGCGCAGTGGCAGGCGCAGCACGAGATCTTCGAGCGCCAGTACTGGACCCTGCTGGACTGCCCGATGCCGGTGATCGCCGCGATCAACGGCCACGCCTATGCGGGCGGGCTCGAGTTCCTGCTTGCCTGCGACTTCGCCTATGCGGTCAGGACGGCGCGCTTCGCCCTCACCGAGGTGACGCTCGGCATCATGCCGGGCGCCGGCGGCACCCAGTTCCTGCCGCGCGCGGTGGGCGAGCGCCGCGCCAAGGAGATCATCCTCACCGGCAAGCCCTTCAGCGCCGAGCAGGCCTATGAATGGGGCGTGCTCAACAAGCTCTGCGACGCCGAGACGCTGATGCCCGAGGCGATGGAGACCGCGTCGGCGATCGCCGGCAACGCGCCGCTCTCGGTGCGCCAGGCCAAGAAGTCGATGGCCTACGGCATGCAGATGGACCTCAAGACCGCCTTCCGCTTCGAGGTCGAGGCCTACAACCGCCTGGTCCCCACCGAGGACCGCATGGAAGGTATCCGCGCCTTCAACGAGAAGCGGAAGCCGGTGTTCAAGGGACGCTAGCGGCCCTCACCCTCCGGTTGCCGCGCAACGGGCCCCTCCCTCTCCCGCTTCGCGGGCGAGGGGCTATTCCGCCCCGCATGAGGTCAGCTATTCGCGACGAGTTTCTCCAGCTCGACCTCCGCGCGCAGGCTGTCGAGGTCGCGGCCGATGGTGATGACGGCGAGCGGACGGGTGCCGCGCAGCAGGGTCACCTTGCCGTCGCGGGCCTCGGGATCGCCCGCCACCTCGACCCGGTCCCATTTCTCGGCGTGGCCGACATAGGAGATCTGCATGTCGTAGTGCTGGCTCCAGAAGAACGGCACCGCATCGAAGCGCTCGCCCCGGCCCAGGATGTTGCGCGCGGCGGTCTGGCCCTGGCGCTCCGCCACCACCCAGTGCTCGACGCGGATCTTCTCGCCGGTGAGGCGGTCGGGCCAGCGCGCGATGTCGCCGGCGGCGTAGATGCCGGGCGCGCTCGTCTGCAGGTGCTCGTCCACCAGCACGCCGCGCTCGAGCGCGAGGCCGGCCTTCTCCGCCAGCGCCACCGCCGGCCGCACGCCGATGCCGGCGACGACGAGATCGGCGGCGAGTTTCTCGCCGCTTTTCAGCGCGACGCCGCTCTCCTCGATGGCGGCGACCTGCTGCTCCAGGTGGAAGCTGACGCCGTGCTCCTCGTGGATGGCGCGGACGGCGCGGGCGATCTCGGCGCCCATCACGCGCTCCATCGGCACACGGTCCGGCGCGACCACATGCACCTCGAGGCCGCGCTGGCGCAGCGATGCCGCCACCTCGAGGCCGATGAAGCTCGCGCCGATGACGACCGCGCGTTTTGCCGTGTCCGCCTTGGCGATGATGGCGCGGCTGTCGGCGAGCGCGCGGAGATAATGCAGGATCGGCCGGTCGGCGCCGGGCACGCTGAGCCGCACGGGATCGGCGCCGGTCGCCAGCAGCAGCGCGTCATAGGCGACGCGGTCGCCGTCCTCCAGCGTCGCGCTCTTGCCGGCGGTGTCGAGGGCGGTGACGCGCGCATTGAGGCGGAGATCGATGCGCTGCTCGCGGTAGAACTCCGGCGGCCGCAGCGGGACCCAGTCCTCCTGCGCGGTGCCCGCGAGAAAGTCCTTCGACAGGTTCGGCCGGTCGACCGGCGTCGCCGCGGTGGCGCTCAGCATGGTGATGCGGCCGTCGTAGCCCTCGTTGCGCAGCGTTTCCGCCGCCGTCTCGGCCGCGGCGCCGCCGCCGACGATGACGACGGAGTGCGGCGCGCTCGTCGGTGGCCGCGGCTTCGGCGGGGCCGCAAGCTTCTCCCGCACATAGAGGCTGCCGCCCTGCCGCTCGACCCGCCAGCACGGGATCGGGTTGAGCGCCGGCGCGCGCAGCGCCGCGCCGCTCCTCAGGCTGAAGCAGGCGTGATGCCAGGGGCAGCGCACGGTGTCGCCCACCAGCAGCCCCTCGGCGAGCGGGCCGCTGTAATGGGTGCAGGTGGCGCCCACCGCGAAGATCTCGTCGCCGCGCCGCGCCAGCAGCACCGCCTCGCCCTGCGCGTGGCCCAGCAGCATCGCGCCGTCGGCGAGCGACGCGAGCGGAATGCCGTTGGCGAGATCGGGGCCGCCGAGCCGGTTCTGGTCGCCGCTCATCATGTCCTCCCTGATTTTCGTCCAGGCTGGTCCCGCCCGGTTACAGGCGCAAGAGATCAAATGCGGGTCCTGGTGAGAGTCTTCGTGACGGTTTAGGTTCCTTGTCATGGCGGAGGAGAGCGGCCGCGACTGGGCCGAATACTATGACGCGGTGGCGGACCGGCCGCCGCGTCACACGCTGCTGGCGGCGCTCGCGCGTTTCGATCCGGCGCCGCGCGTTGCCGTCGATCTCGGCTGCGGCGACGGCCGCGACGCGATCGAGCTGCTGCGGCGCGGCTGGTCGGTGCTGGCGGTCGACGCCGAGCCCGAGGCGCTCGCGCGGCTCAAGGCGCGGCCGGACCTGCCGCCGGATGCCGCGCTCAGCACGCTCTGTCAGCGCTTCGAGGACGCGAGCTGGCCGCCGGCGGATCTCGTCAACGCCAGCTTCTCGCTGCCGCTCTGTCCGCCGGAGCGGTTCTTCGAGCTCTGGGCGCGGATCACCGGCTCGCTGCGGGCGGGCGGGCGTTTCGCCGGCCAGCTCTACGGCGAGCGCGACGGCTGGGTCGGCCGCCCCGGCATGACCCACATGGACCGGATGGCGGCGGAGTGCCTGCTGGACGGCATGGAGGTCGAGCTCTTCGAGGAGGAGGAGCGCGACAGCCTCACCGCCCGCGGCAAGCCCAAGCACTGGCACATCTTCCACATCGTGGCGCGGAAGTGAGGCGGCGTCAGCCGAGCCGGCCCTCGAAGCGCATGAAGACCGCGGCGCGATCGTCATCGGCGACGGGCGCGCCGTCCCCGCCGTGGAAGGCACCCAGCGCGACGATCTCGCTCTCGCGCCGGAACAGCCTGAGCGCCAGGCGATAGGCCTGGCCGACGAAGGACGGCCGGCGGAAGATCGCCCGTGCGCGCAGCGGCACGTAGCGCTCGAGCGGCAGCCGCGCGGTGGCGAGGGCGAGGCCCACCGCGTTCTCCATCGCCATCGTGTACTCGCGCGCATGCACGTGCTGGAACACGTCGGAATTGGCGATGCTCCAGACGCCGGCGAGCCCGAGGTCGCCGATCTCGATCGCGTCGAAGCCGCTCGCCATCTCGCGCAGCAGCGCGATCGTCGGATAGGGCTCGTCGAAGGGGTGGAGATCGAGAAAGCCGATCTCCTCGGGGACCTCCGTCACCCAGCGCTGGCCGGCCGGGTTTTTCGGGCGGGTCAGCACATGGAGCACGCGGCCGGTGCCGGCGGTGGCGGGGGCGCCGAGGCCCGGCTCGAATCCCATGGCGGGCGGCGCGCCGGTGGCGGGGTGGCCGGTCAGCGTCGCCCGCGTCTCCAGGATGAGCCGCTCGACCCGCTCGGGCTCCGCCTCGGCGCCGCGCCGCTCCGTCGTCACCGAGCGGCGAAGGCGGATCTCGTAGCGGCCCTTGAACCGGTCGCCGTATCCGAACGGCGCGGGGCGGTTCTGGAAATCCTGGAAATACTGCCCGGGCGTGATGCCGCGGCGGCCCATCTCGGTGTAGCGCAACCGCGGCTGCAGCTCGCGGAACACCGGCGCCAGCACCAGGGCGAGAAACGTCCGGATCTTGAGGTTCCGATGCTGGTCCAGGTCGCCGATATCGACCACGCGCTCGCCCTCGGCGGCGAGGCATTCGAGCTTCCGATCAGCCACCATCCACCCCCTTCGTATGAGCGCTCAGTTATAGCGTGGAGCGCGGCGGGGCTGTCAATTGTGCGGATATGCGCAAGCAGAGGCTTCCAGCCCGAAGCCCTGTTGCGGCCACCGCCTCGATATGGAATGATCGATCACTCGGTCTGGGAGGCGCGGTTGGAGCCATCCGGTTTTCTCGCCCTGCATGGCGGCGGCCTCGGCAAGCTGCTCGGCATCACCTTCCCTTATGCCGCCAAGCGGCGCGTCATCGCCCAGCTCGACATCGAGCCCGAATACCTGACCGGCGAGGGCGGGGTCAGCGGCAGCGTGGTGATGGCGGTGGCGGATTGCGCCAGCAGCTACGGCGCCACCCTCAACCTGCCGGTCGGCCGCGCCACCCTCACGCTCGAATCCAAGACCAGCTTTCTGATGCCGGGGCGCGGCCGCACGCTGAGGGCCGAGGCGAGCCCGCTTCATATCGGCGACACCGTCTCGGTCTGGCGCGCCGCCGTGTTCCGCGACGAGGAGCAGATCGCCGAGGTGACGCAGACCCAGATGGCGGTGGCGGACGCCGGAGCGGCGACGGCCGACGCCGACCGGCACGAGGCCGGCGCGCCGCCGCGCGGCAACGGCGACGGTCCGATCGCCGTCACCTTCTCGAAGGCGCTGGTGGACGAGCGCTGGCAGCGCATCGTCGAGGGCGCCTCCAAGGTGATCGCGTCCAAGGGCTTCGCCAAGGCGACCATCCGCGAGATCGCCGCCGCCGCCGAGATGCCGGTCGCCACCATGTACCAGTATCTCGAGCGCAAGGAGGACATCCTCTACAACATCTACAAGTTCTTCATGGGTGACATCGTCACCGCGCTGACGCGCTGGCGCACCAGCGAGCTGCCGCCGCGCCAGCGCCTCAGCGGCGCGATCCGCACCATGATCGACGTCTTCGACAAGAACCACCGCTTCATCAAGCTGATGTTCCAGGAGACCAAGTCGCTGACGCCGGAGGCGCGCCGGGAGGTCTACGCGCTCGACGCGCAGTACATCGCCGTCTTCCGCGAGCTGCTCTCGGAGGCGATGCGCGCCGGCGATGTCCGCGTCCGCAACGTCGAGCTCTCGGCGAACTTCATCTACTTCCTCTGCACCATCTGGCCGCTGCGCTTCTGGTCGATCGGCAAGTTCGGCGAGGAGGCGGTGGCGAACGACATCGTCGATTTCGTGCTGAATGGGCTCGGCGCCGGGGATCGGCCGCCGGGCGCGACGGCAGGATGACATCGCAAGGGAGGTCTCGATGAAATTCATGTTCTTCTCGGAAGCCGAGACGCTGCCGGGCGCCTCCTACCAGACGCGCTACTGGGAGCTGGTCGAGCAGGTCATCCATGCGGAGAAATGGGGTTTCGACTCCTTCGGCGTCTCCGAGCAGCAATACGCGATCGGCGGCATTTCGACCTCCTGTCCCGAGGTCCTCTTCGCCTATCTCTTCCCGCTGACGCGCACGCTCCGCTTCGCGCACGCGATCACGCTGCTGCCGCGCCGGATGAACCACGCGCTCCGCATCGCGTCGCGCACCGCCGTCCAGGACGTGCTCTCCAACGGCCGCATCGAGCTCGGCGTCGGGCGCGGCAACACCACGCTGGCGCTCAACGCCTTCGAGGTCGATCTCGAGAAGAACCGCGAGGAGGTGAACGAAGGCATCCAGATCCTCAAGAAGGCGTTCACCGAGGATCCCTTCATGTTCTACGGCGAGCACTACAAGATCCCGCCGCGCTCGCTGGTGCCGAAGCCGCTGCAGTCGCCGCATCCGCCGCTCTACGTCGCGGCGACCAGCCCGGACTCCCACAAGATGGCGGGCGATCTCGGCGTCGGTGTCTACAGCTGGTCCAACTTCATGGGCTGGGATGCGCTCGCGGAGTCGGTGGCGTCATTCCGCAAGGCCTCCGACGCGACCCGGGCGCGCGGCGAGCACGTCAATCCCAGCGCCGGCGCCCTGCTGCAGGCCTATTGCGCGGAGACCGACGCGATCGCCGAGGCCGAGGCCGGCGACGGCAACATCAAGTGGCTGCGCGTCGCCATCGACGGCTATCCGCGCCTGGCGAAGGTCGCCCAGAGCTACGCCTACATGAACCGGATCACCGAGGTCGCCCGCAAGACCGACGACTTCCAGTATTTCAAGGAGGGCTCCGGCGCCGCGATCTTCGGCTCGCCGGCGAGCTGCATCCGGTCGATCGAGCGCTTCCGCCAATGCGGCATCGACCAGCTGGTGATGCGCGTCGACAGCGTGCCGCACGATAAAATAATGAAGTCGATCGAGATGTTCGGCCGCCATGTCATCCCGCACTTCAAGAACCCGCGCAATTTCATGCGGCCCGCCGAGGACGTGATGGCCGATATCCGGACCATGCGCGAGAAGGCGAAGGCGATGGGGGTCTACAGCGAGGGCAGCGGCCAGCGCCGCCCGCCGCCGAGCCCCACCGCGGCGGAGTGAGGGCAGTGGGCAAGATCATCGAGTTCATCACCGTCAACGTCGCCACCCGCGATCCCGATGCGACGCTGGCCAAATGGAAGGCGATGGGCCTCGCGAACCTGGCGCCGGTGCACATGCCGGCGCCTCCGGCGGAGATCACCGACGTGACGCTGCCGATTGGCCCCGCCGGTGCGGTCTCCGTCATCTCGCCGACCGGTCCCGGCTCGCCGGTGCAGCGTTTTCTCGAGAAGCGCGGCGAGGGCGCCTACTCCATCGCCGTCCGCGTCGACAGCCTCGAGGACGTGATGCGCGATTGGACCGCCGCCGGCCTCGCCTGGGTGTTGCCGGAGCCCTACGAGTTTCCACCCGGCAATGCCGCCGGCCGCTATCGGCCGGAGCGCCTCAAGGCCAATTGGGTGCGGCCCAACTCGCTGGGCGGCGTCATGCTTGAAGTCTTCGAATTCATCGGCAGAGTCGAGATACTCGGATGAGACTGGCGCCGGTCCGGCAAGATCGGGGGCGGTGCCACTAAATGGGGTGCCGCTGAGTGGACGAGAGCCGCGCGATGAACTTCGGAACGATCTTCGATCTGCCGCTCCGCATGTGGCCGGGGAAGGAGGCGCTGATCTACGGCGCCGAGCGCCTCACCTACGAGCGCCTGGAGCAGCGCACCAACCGCGTCGCCAACGGGCTTCGCGGCCTCGGGATCGGCGATGGCGATCACGTCGGGGTGCTGGTCAAGAACGATCCGCGCTTCGTCGAGACGCTGCTCGGCGCGCTGCGCGCGGGCGCGACGGTCACCCCGATGACGACCCGCGCCCACTACTCGACGCTCGCCCACATTGTCGCCGATTCCAAGGCGCGCGTCCTCTTCGCCTCGGCCGATTTCGCCGAGGAGGCGGGCCGCCTCGCCGCCGAGAGCCCGGGTCTCGACCACGTCTTGGTCATGGATGCGACCGTGCCCCAGACCCGGCTCTACGACGACTGGCTCGACGGCCAGTCCGACGCGCGGCAGGTGGTGGTGAAGGCGCCGGGCGATGTTGCCTACATCTCCTACACCTCCGGCTCGACCGGGCGCCCGAAGGGCGTCGTGCTCACCCATGGCGCGGTCGACTGGGCGGCGCGCAACCTGCGCCGGGCGCTGCTCTACGGGCCGGAGGAGCGCTGCCTGCTGGCGGTGCCGATGTTCCATGCCAACGGCATGTTCGGCGGCCTGTTCTCGATGCTGGAATGCGGCGGCTCGGTGATCATCCTGCACGACGTCGATGCGCGCGAGATGATCCGCGCCATCGAGCGCGAGCGCTGCACCTACACGACCGGCGTTCCCGCCATGTACAAGATGATGCTGCGCGAGGAGGCGCTGCTGCGCGATGCGGATTGCTCGTCGCTCCGCTTCGTCATCTGCGGCTCCTCGGAGGTGCCGGAGGATCTGCTGGCGGAGTTCACCCGTCGCCTGGCGCCGATGCTCGAGGCCTACGGCCTCACCGAATGCGGCTTCGTCTGCAACAACCCGCGCTGGGGCATCACCAAGCAGGGCACCACCGGCCTGCCTTATCCCGGCGTCGAGCTGCGCATCGTCGATCCCGAGGACGTCGCGCGCGACATCCCGGCGGGCGAGCTCGGCGAGCTGCTGGTGCGCTCGCCGGCGAACCTCGTCGCCTATCACAACCTGCCCGAGGTGACCGCCGAGCGGCTGCTGCCCGGCGGCTGGTTCCGCACCCGCGACATCGTGCGGGCGGACGAGCAGGGCTACATCGAGATCGTCGGGCGGCTGGACGACCGCATCAGCTGCGCCGGCGAGAGCATCTATCCCAAGGAGGTCGAGAACGTGCTGATGGAGCACCCCGACCTCGTCGACGCCGCGGTGGTCCCGATGGCGGACGCGGTCAAGGGCGAGGTGCCCGTCGCCTTCGTCATCGAGCGCACGCCCGGCGCCGCGACGGAGGCGGCGATCCGGGAGTTTTTCCTGCGCAACGGCGCGCCCTACATGCATCCGCGCCGCGTCTTCATCCTCGGCGAGATGCCGCTGACGCCGGCGAAGAAGATCGACCGCACGGTGCTCAAGGCCTGGGCGGAGGAGCGGCGCCAGGCTGACGGGGCCGGGCGATAGTGTCCCGCCCCTGAAATTCGCAGGCGAATTTCAGGGATGAGCGGGCCGCCGGCGCGCGCCGGAATTATCGTATCCGCATTCCGGCATTGGCATCCCAGTGCAGCGGCTTGTCCGATTTCGGCAGCGGCGCGTCCGCCGGGCTGATCCTGACGCCATGGGGCCAGTCGGGCGGGCAGATCGCGATGTAGCGGGCATAGCCGCCGGTGCCGCCGCCGAGCTTGGGAAAGCCGATGGCGACGAGGGCGCCGGTCTCCGGCACTTCGTCGAGATGGGCGACGCCCTCGGCCTGGGTGTAGCCGTGATGCATCAGCCAGTGCTCGCCCTCGAGGGTGGGCGTCGAATCGGTGTCGAGCGCCTCGTGGCCGTGGAAGAGGATGTGGCGCTCCAGGTGCAGGAACTTGAGCGCGTCGAGGCTGACGCCGGGAAATTTCTCCAGCGTCGCGAGCTTGGGATCGGGCCAGGCCTTCGACCAGTCCGAACGCACGAAGACGACGGAGCCCTCGGGAATGCGACCGTGCTTCGCCTCGAAAGCCTCGATGTCCGAGACCTTGAGCGCGTAGTTCGGATCCTGCTTCACCTGCTCGACGATGGAGATCACCACCAGCGGCCTGACCGCGTAAGTGGGCGGCAGCTCGTCGATCGCGGGATATTCCGGCGCCCAGTGCGCCGGCGGATCGAGCTGGGTTCCGAGCTGGTCGGTGCTGAGGAAATACTGCGTCGCCTCGAAGCCGTTCTTCTCGTAGGTGAAGATCTGGCCGGTCTTGGCGAAATTCTCCACATCCGCCGCCGCCTGCGCCGGCGCGAAGGTGGAGGGGCCGAAGCCCGCCCAGACGGGAATGTGCGGCGTGATGGTGTGGGTGAGATCGACGTACTTGGCGCCCTTGAGCGCGGAATTGTAGACCGCCCAGAGCCCGTCATTCTCGCCCGCCGATGCCGCCGTCGGCAGCGCCGCGGCGAGCGCCAGCATGCAAACCGTCTTCCACTGCGTCGTCATTGTCTCCTCCATCGCCATGGCGCGAGGCTAGCAGGGCCTCTCGCCGGTTCGTCTCGAAATCAACCTGAGCGATGGCGCGCTACGCCACTATGTCAGCAGCGGGCAATCAAGCTACCGCTGTAACCGGGGCCGGGACGGCGATGGTGCGTCCTTCGACGCGGGCCTATCGGCCCTTGCTCAGGATGAGGCGAGACCGAGAACTCCCTCATCCTGAGCAAGCGAAGCGCGTCGAAGGACGCAACGTCGCTTCCGCAGTGCTCCCTAAAGCCGCGATTCCGGCGCCAGCTTCGTGCCGTCGATCATGCGGGAATAGCGGAAGGGATGCGGATCGACGATCGGCGGGTCGCCGGCGACGAGATCGGCGGCGAGCCTGCCGGCGCCGGGGCCGATGCCGAAGCCGTGGCCGCTGAAGCCGGTGGCGAGGAAGAAGCCCGGCAGCTGCTCCACCGGCGAGATCACCGGGATCGCATCCGGCGTGATGTCGATCATGCCGGCCCAGGCCTCGGCGATCTTGGCGTTGCGCACCGCCGGATAGGCGGCCTTGAAATTGCCGAGCGCGCGGTCGAGGAGGGCGCGGTCCGGCGGTGGATCGAGCACCCGGACGGCCTCGAAGGGCGAGGGCTCGTCGAGGCGCCAGTGCTTCGGCCGCAGCAGCGCGCGGAAGAAATCACCGCCGAGCTCCAGCTTGATGTTGCGCTGCTCGAAGCGGAAGGCGGGCCAGAACTGGCGCAGGTAGCGGAAGGCGTCTGGCGTGATGTGGAAGCTCACCTGGCCGCGATAGCCCACGGTGAAGCCGCCGTCGAGGCGGCGGCGGAGACCGAAGGCGGGCGATCCCAGCGCGCTGTCGAACACCTCGGGCTGCGCGTCGGTGCGCAGCACCGAGGCGCGCACGGCGAGCTGCGGCAGGTCGATGCCGTGGCGGCGGCAGAACAGGCTCGACCAGGCGCCGCCGGCGCAGAGCACGCGGCTCGTCCGAATGGTACCGTGCTCGGTCACCAGCGCCGCGACCTTGCCGGCCTCGGTCTCGATGCCGCGGGCGGCGCAGTTCTGGTGGAGGGTGGCGCCGGCGCGGCGCGCCGCCGCCGCGATGGCGGGCGCCGCCATCGAGGGCTCGCCGCGGCCGTCGCTCGGCGTGTGCAGGCCGCCGATCCACCGGGTCTCGCAGCCCGGCGTCATCGCCTGCGCCTCCGCGGCGCTCAGCAGGCGGGAATGCAGCTGGTATGTCCGCGCATGCTCCATCCAGCGCTCCCACTTCGCGAGCTCCGCCGGCATGTCGGTGACGTAGAGGATGCCGGTGCGGCGGAAACCGAGGTCGACGCCCATCTCCGGGCCGAGCTCGCCCCAGAGCCGCAGCGCCTCCTTGACGAGCGGGATCTCCGCCCGGTCGCGGTCCTGCTGACGGCACCAGCCCCAGTTGCGGCTCGACTGCTCGGCGCCGACGCGCCCCTTCTCGACCACCGCCACCGTGTGGCCCTTGCGGGCGAGGAAATAGGCGGCGGCGACGCCGATGATGCCGCCGCCGATGATCACGACGTCGGCGGATTTCGGCAGCGCCGCGTCGCTTTCGACGGGATCGACAGGCGGTGAGATGGCAGCCCCCATTGGAAAAAATTCTGGCGCAATCAGGATAGCCGATCACAACGCTGGCGGAACCCCTCACCCTCCCGCCGCTTCGCGACGGCCCCCTCCCTCTCCCGCGAAGGCGGGAGAGGGGCTGCCGGAAACCCGCGCCATCAGCCCCTCGCCCGCGCCGTGGGGTCGAGCCGCGCGGCGGATCGACGAGGGGCAGGGCGAGGGTGAATGCACGATAGTGATCACTTGATCATCACGGCCAGTTGATCCCGGCGATGCGGGTTCTGCGGCTAGAAGGCATGACCGCGCGTCGGGCGCGGTGACAACGCGGTCCGAGGCCGCCGCTCGCGGCGCGTCTCGGATCCCCGCCTCAGGGGTCTTGGCAATGATCATGGATCATGGAATCGAATATCCCACGCCGCCCGGCACGCACGGCTTCGTCTACGACGCCGGCACCGGCCGCGTGCGGCCGCGCGACGACGGCGCGATCTCGGCGCGATGGGGCGTGGTCGCCGCGCTGCTCGCGCTCACGCTGCTCGCCGGCGCCATCGCCTGCCCGATCGCGACCCAGGCGCCGATCTACCGCGTCGCCTCCGAGCGCTGAGCCTCACGCGCAAGTGAGCGGCACGGTGATCCGCGTCACCCTCTGCCGCACCGCCACAGGCGCATACAGCCTTCCGGAGACCCTGAGAGCGCAGCTCGGGATGGCAGCCATGGATCACCGGTTCGACGACGACCCGCGCGGGCTGGATCGGATGCTCTTCGACGCCAGCATCGGCGTGGTGCGGCCGCGGGTCGCCGGCAGCGTCGGCAGCGCCTGGGCGATCGCGGGCGCCCTCCTCGCCCTCGCCCTGCTGGTGGGCGCGGTCGTCTATCCCATCGCGACGGAGATGTCGGAGATCCACGCCGGCGGTGGTGTCGCGGCAAAAGGGGTCGCGACGGGGAGCACGCAGGAGGCGCGGTCGCCCTGATCCCCGGGAAGTCGGGAATAGCGCGGGCCGACGCGCGATCTTGCATTCCAGGCGCTGTCGCAGCGCCATCGCAACGCTTGAGGGAGTTCACGCCATGCCCGCTCTGTCGAGAAGGACCATTACCGCCGTCGCTGCCGCCCTCGGTCTGGCCGCGATGCTGGGAGTAGCGCCGCCGGGCTCGGCCGCCGTCGACGACAGGGATCTCGCGCAGGTCCTGCGCGGCGGCGGGCTGGTGATCGTCGTCCGCCACGGCGCCACTTTTCCTGACCAGGCCGACACCGATCCGCTCAACTTCGACAACATCGCCGCGCAGCGGAACCTCAACGACAAGGGCAAGGCGCTGGCGAAGGATTTCGGCGATGCCCTGCGCCAGGCTCGCATCCCCGTCGGCAAGGCCTACACCAGCAAGTACAACCGCGCCTACGAGACCGCGGTCATCGCCGGCTTCAAGGACATCGAGAAGACGGCGGATCTGACGGAAGGCGGGCTCATCGTGTCGCCGAACGAGAATGTCCGCCGCGCCGAGGCGTTTCGCCGGATGATCGCCACCGCGCCCGCGGCCGGCACCAACACCGTCCTCATCACGCATCAGCCGAACATCATCGCCGCGCTCGGCAAGGACTGGTTCGACGTCAGGGAAGGCGAGGCCTCGATCTTCCGCCCGCAGAACGGCAGCTACCAGCTTGTCGCCCGGGTGCAGATGGACGAATGGTCCCGCATCGCGGCGGCGGAGTAGCGCGCCGGCCGTCGCCCGTCCGACGCCTTCAGGCGCCGTCGTAGGCGCGCTGCAGCTCGGCGAGGTCGAGCTTCACCATCTTCATCATCGCCTGCATCGCGCGGTTGGTGCGGACCTGGTCCTTGCCGTGCAGCATCTCCATCATCTGCCGCGGCACGATCTGCCAGCAGAGGCCGTACCTGTCCTCGAGCCAGCCGCATGCGATCGGCTTGCCGCCCTCGACCAGCTTGTCCCAGTAGGCGTCCACCTCGGCCTGCGTCTCGCAATTCACGAAGAGCGAGATCGCCGGATTGAACTTGTAATGCGCGCCGCCGTTGAGCGCGATGAACTCCTGGCCCTCGAGCTCGAAGCTTACGGTCATCACCGAGCCCTCGGGCTGCGGCATGTCGGGGCCGTAATGCGTGAGGCGGGTGATCTCTGAGTGCTTGAAGATCGAGGTGTAGAAGCGGGCGGCGTCCTCGGCCTGGTCGTCGAACCACAGGAAGGTGGTGATCTTCTGCATCGGGTGTTTCCTCCTCGCTCAACCGCGCTTCGGCCCGTTGATCGCCCACAGCACGCCCGCAGGGTCGCGCAGCTGGCCGTAGCGGTCGCCCCAGAACATGTCCTGCGGCTGCAGCACCGCCTCGGCGCCGGCGTCGATCGCGCGTTTGAAGGCGGCGTCGACGTCCGGCGCCATGAGGGTGAGGTTGAAAGCCTGCGGCTTCTGCAGGGCGTGGCCGTGCTCGGGAAAGGGATCGCCCAGCATCACCGAGCTGCCGTTGATGTAGAGATGGACGTGCATGGTGCGGCCCTTGTCGTCGGGCGGCATCGCCATCGCCACTTCGGCGCCGAGGGCGCGCTTGTAGAACTCGGCCATCTTCATGGCGCCATCGACCTGCAGATAGGCCACGACGCCGCCTTTGACGGGGGGATTGGTCTGGGTCATCGCTTCCTCCTTGGGTTGCTCTCGTCCCTAGGACGAGGCTGCCGGCACGGAGCCGACAGCGGCCAGTGAAAATTTTCAGGCGTTTTGTGGACGGCGCAGCGGGAAGATCGCGCGGAGCTGCGGATCGCGCAGCCAGAGACCGCCCCAGGCGAAGAGTCCCAGGTAGACGCCGAAGAGAATGTGGCTGAAGAGTGGATCGCCCATCCGCAGATGGCTCGCCACGGCGCCGCCGAGGATCCCCATGAAGAGCACCGCACCCAGCACCGAGGTGCGACGCACCAGATAGAGCACCAGCAGCACCGCCTCGATGCCGCCGATCGGCAGGCCGAGGCCCGGCGGATACCCGAGCGCCGCCATGCTCTCCTCGACGATCCTGAGCTGCAGCAGCTTGATGCCGGCGTCGAAGGCCATGAAGAGGGCGAAAAGCCCGCTCAGCACGCGGCCGGTCCAGAGCATGAGTGTCGAGCTCTCTGGGGTGTCCTTCTGTGAGCGGGAGAACATGGTCGGCTCCTTACGTCTTGGGGTCTTGCTCCTAGGACGCGAGAGCCGGGCGGGTTTCGACAGGGGGACGACGAAATTCTTGATGCGCCACGGAGGCACGGAGGACATGGAGAAGAGCGCAAGCAAGTCCTTCTCCGCCCGCGTGCCGGGGGAGAAGGATTTAGGATGAGGTGGGTGTCGATCGCGGGCTCGAACGCCTCCGTGGTGATGCCGGCGTCACCTCGCCGCCGCGCTTTCCTGCATCAGCCGGTCGAGATGCCGCCGGATGTGGGCGGCTTGGGCGGGAGTGCCGGCGAGCGCGATCGCCTGGCCGAAGGCGGCGCGCGCCTCCTCCTGGCGGCCGAGCTGGAGCAGGAAGGCGCCGCGGGCGCCGTGGAAGTGGAAATAGCCGGCCAGGCGCGGCGCCAGCGGCTCGATCATCGCCAGCGCCGCCGCCGGGCCCGCGACCTTGCTCACCGCGACGGCGCGGTTGAGGGTCACGACCGGCGAGGGCTGCATCCGCTCCAGCGCGGCGTAGAGCCCGTCGATTGCTGCCCAGTCGGTGTCCGCGGCGCGGGCCGCGCGCGCGTGCACGGCGGCGATCGCCGCCTGGATCTGATAGGGGCCGGGGAGGTTGTGCCGCACCGCCTTGTCGACCAGGGCGAGGCCCTCGGCGATGCGGTTCCTGTCCCAGCGCGCGCGGTCCTGCTCCTCGAGCAGGATGATCTCGCCCGCGCCGTCGAAGCGGGCGGCGGCGCGCGCATGCTGCAGCAGCATGAGCGCCGTCAGGCCCATGATCTCGGGCTCGGTCGGGAAGAGGCGCAGCAGCAGGCGGGCGAGGCGGATCGCCTCGCCGGAGAGCTCGGCCCGGGCCGTGCCCTCGCCGGCGGAATAGCCCTCGTTGAAGAGGAGGTAGAGCATCGCCGCCACCGCCGCCAGGCGCTCGGCGCGCTCGACGGCGGCGGGCGCCTCGAAGGGGAGGCTCGCCTCGGCGACCCGCGCCTTGGCGCGGGTGATGCGCTGCTCGATCGCCGCCTCCTTGGCGAGGAAGGCGCGGGCGATCTGCCTTACCGAGAGGCCGCAGACGATGCGCAGCGCGAGGGCGATCTGCTGCGTCGCCGGCAGGCTCGGCTGGCAGCACATGAAGAGGAGGCGCAGCACGTCGTCGCGGTAGTGGCTGTCGTCGAGCCGCTCGGCGATCGCGGTCTCGGCGTCCCCGAGGTCGGAGAGCTGGTCCTCCGCCGGCAGCGGCTGCTGCCGGCTCTGCCGGCGCACGCCGTCGAGGGCGGCGTTGCGGCCGACCAGGATCAGCCACGCGGTGGCGTCCCGCGGCGGGCCGTTCTGCGGCCATGACTTGAGCGCGCGCAGGCATGCCTCCTGGAACGCCTCCTCGGCGGTGTCGAGGTCGCGGAAATAGCGCAGCAGCGCCGCCACCGCCTGGGGTCGCGCCGCCGTCAGCGCCGCGTCGATCCAGGCGAGATCGGTCATCGGCGGCCGGCGCGCTGGTCC
>DATKPX010000544.1:0-4584 GCA_035523855.1 Allostellaceae bacterium | reverse complement strand
CCAGACCGCCGGCGACACCCGCTTGCCGGCGGCCGGCGCGGGCGCCAGGACGGGCGGCGTCGGAGCGGGGACGGTCTGAGACGCGGCCGCCTCGGCGCCCGGCGCCGCGGCGGCCGCAGCGGGAGCGGGTGAGGCAGCGGCGACCGCGGCCTGGAAGCGGGTAAAGAACTCGTCGGCCATCTTGCGCGCGGTGGCATCGATGAGGCGCGAGCCGATCTGCGCGAGCTTGCCGCCGACCTGCGCCTGGACGGTGTAGGAGAGGATGGTGCCGCCGGCATCGTCCCTGAGCGCCACCTTGGCGCCGCCCTTGGCGAAGCCGGCAACGCCGCCCTGGCCCTCGCCGCTGATCGTGTAGCCGTTCGGCGGGTCGAGATCCGACAACGTCACTTTCCCGGTAAACTTCGCGTTCACCGGTCCCACCTTGGCGGAGACCTTGGCGGTCATCGCGGTGTCGGACTGCTTCACGATTTCCTCGCAGCCGGGAATGGACTGCTTCAGCACCTCGGGATCGTTGAGCGCCTTCCACACGACTTCACGCGGGGCGGCAAGGCGGAACTCGCCGTTCATATCCATCGGGAGCGCTCCTGGAATGCTCTGATCGGGCGGGGATTTGAGGCGAAACTAGCGCGCCCGGCAGATCGCGACAAGCCTGGGGCAGGGATTGATCCCGTGCGCCGGACGCAGATCTCCCCCATCGGCCTCGCCTGAGCAGGCGAGCGGAGCGAGCGCGTCGAAGGACGCGGGATGCTTCTCCCGCTTAGTTCCCGAGCGCCTGGTCGAGATCGTCGATCAGGTCCTGGGCGTCCTCGATGCCGACGGAGAGGCGCAGCAGATCCGTCGGCGCCGGCGTGCCGGCGCCTTCGATCGAGGCGCGGTGCTCCACCAGGCTCTCGACGCCGCCCAGCGAGGTCGCGCGCTTCCAGAGCTTGACGCGCGCCGCCGTGCTGATCGCCGCCATCTCGCCGCGGGCGACGCGGATGCTCAGCATGCCGCCGAAGCCGCCCTTCATCTGCCGCGCCGCCACCGCGTGGCCGGGGTGCGAGGCGAGGCCGGGATAGAGCACGCCGGCAATCCGCGCATCGCCGGCGAAATGCTCGGCGATGCGCTGCGCCGATTGCGAGGCGCGCTCGACGCGGAGCGGCAGCGTCCGCATGCCGCGCAGCAGCAGCCACGCCTCGACGGCGCCGAGGATCGCGCCGTTGCTGGTCCTGACATCGACGATCCGCTGCCAGAACTCGTCGGTCCGCGCCGCCACCAGCGCGCCCGCCAGCACGTCGGTGTGGCCGTTGAGGTATTTCGTCGCCGCATGCATCACGACATCGGCGCCGAGCGCGATCGGCTGCGTCAGGATTCCCGCTCCCACGGTGCTGTCGACCGCGAGGCGCGCGCCGGCCTGGTGGGCGAGCTCGGCGGCGGCGGCGATGTCGGAGACGATCCAGGTGGGGTTGGCCGGCGTCTCCAGCCAGAGCAGCTTGGTCTTGCCGGGCCGGATCGCCGCCTTGATGGCGTCGATGTCGCCGGCATCCACAAGCTCCACCTCGAGGCCCCACTCGCGGGCGAAGCCCATCAGCCATTTGCGCAGCGCCCAGTACATCACCTGCGGCGCCACCACATGGTCGCCGGGCCGGAGCGCGAGGAAGACCGCGGTCGCCGCCGCCATGCCGGAGGCGAACAGCATCGCCGCGGCGCCGCCCTCGAGCCGCGCCAGCAGTGCCTCGGGCTGGCTGAAGGTGGGATTGTTCGGCCGACCATAGACGAGGCCGCTGCGATACTGGTTGTCGGGATCGCGGATGAAGGTGGTGCTGAGATGGATTGGCGGGATCAGCGCCTTGGTCGCCTCGTCGATCCAGCCCAGGCCCTGGGCCGCGAGGGTCGCCGGTCGCCAGCTGTCGGTCTTGCTCATGATCTCTCCTCTCAGCGGCGCACCAGCGCCACCAGATAGACGCAGGGAACCGCGTCCTGATTGCGAAAGCAGCAGTCGGCGGGCGGACCCAGCTCCAGGCAGTCGGCCGCCTCCAGCCGGTGTTCCGTCTCGCCCTCGGTGAAGGTGAGGGTGCCCGCCATCACCCAGATCTGCTGGCGCAGGAAGGCGAAGGCCGCGGCGGGGTAGGCCACGCGAGCTCCGACCGGCAGCTCGATGCGCACCAGCTCCAGCGGCCCGCCGGTCGCGGGCGACAGGGTGCGGCGGAGATAGCCGGTCTTGGGATCCTGCCAGAGCGGCTGCTGCGCGGCGCGCAGCAGGCGGCTGCCGTCGCTGCCCTCGGCGCGGGCCAGCAGGGTCGAGAGGGTGAGGCCGAAGGCGCCGGAGAGCCGGCCCAGCAGGGTCGCCGTCGGGCTCGCCTCGGCGCGCTCCACCTTGCTGATCATCGCCCGCGAGACCCCGGAGCGCTCGGCGAGTTCCGCGACGCTCCAGCCGCGGGCTTCCCGCTCGGTCTTGAGGCGCCGGGAAAGCTGGCTGGTGGGGTCTGTCACCATAGTGGACATAATGAAACTATAGGGGATGACGGCTGTCCCTGCAACGGCGGCCGCGCCGCCTGGGGTTGGGGCCTCGCGCGCCCGTCGATTGACCGTCGCCGGACGCCACGGCAGGCTCCGGCCCATGCAGCCTTTCCTCATCGGCAGCGAGATCTATCGCCGCTCCACTTATGGCGGCCGGCATCCGCTGGCGATCCCGCGCGTCTCACTGATGCTCGATCTCGTGCGCGCGCTCGGCTGGGTCGAGGCGGCATTCTACGTCGATGCGCCGCTGGCGACGCCGGCGGAGCTCGCGCGCTTCCACGATCCCGCCTATGTCGCCGCGGTCGAGCGCGCGGAGCGCGAGCAGCGCGTCGATCCCGAGACGAGCCTCCGCCATCACATCGGCCGCAGCGGCAATCCGATCTATGGCGAGATCTTCCGGCGGCCGGCGACCTCCTGCGGCGCGACGCTCCGGGCGGTGGACCTTTTGCTGGGCGGCGCCGAGGCACCGCGGCTCATCTACAGTCCCGCCGGCGGCACCCATCACGGCCGCCGCGATCGCGCCGCGGGCTTCTGCTATTTCAACGACCCCGTGCTCGGCATCCTGCGCCTCCTCGATCGCGGCGTCGCACGGGTGCTCTATGTCGATCTCGACGCCCATCACGGCGACGGCGTCGAGGATGCCTTCCTCGACGAGCCGCGCGTGCTCACCATCTCGATCCACGAGCGCGAGCGCTGGCCGTACACCGGCCGCATCGAGGATCAGCGGGCGAACGCGCGCAATCTGCCGGTGCCGCCGGGCTTCAACGACAGCGAGCTCGACTTCCTGCTGGAGGCGGCGGTGCTGCCGCTCGGCCGGGATTTCGCGCCGGAGGCGCTGGTGATTCAGGGCGGCGCCGACGGCCTCGCCGATGATCCCCAGAGCAAGCTCGCGCTGTCCAACGGCGCGCTCTGGCGCGCCGTGGCGCGGCTGCGGACGCTGGCGCCGCGCGTGCTGGTGCTGGGTGGCGGCGGCTACAATCCCTGGTCCGTGGCGCGCTGCTGGGCCGGTGTCTGGGCGACGCTCGCCGGCCGGGAAATTCCCGAGCGGCTGCCGGAAGCGGCGGAGCGGCTGCTGCGGGCGGTGGAGTGGCGGCACAGCCTGGCGCGTCAGGCGCCCGAGCGTTGGTTCACCGCCCTTGCCGATCCTCCCAATGACGGCTATGTGCGGCCGGAGCTGCGGGAGGTGGCGGCGGCGGCGCTGAGGGGCGCCATGACGCCGGCGCCGGCCCGCGCGGCGTCATGAGCATCCGAGGATCCCCGATGAGCGCGCGATTTCTTCCCGACCGGATCTCCCGCCGTGTCCTGGTGGCGCTGCTGGCGCTCGCTCTCGCCGGAGTCGCCTCCGTCGCGCGCGCCGAGCTCGCCTCCTTCGCCAAGTCGCGGCTCGTGGTGGAGACCGCCACCGGCAAATATCCCTTCGACGTCGAGCTCGCCCTCAGCCAGCCGCAGATGGCCCAGGGCCTGATGTACCGGCGAAGCCTCGCGCCGGACGCCGGCATGCTCTTCGACTATGGCGCCGAGCAGCATGTGGCGTTCTGGATGAAGAACACCCTCATCCCGCTCGACATGATCTTCATCGGGGGCGACGGCAAGGTGGTGGATTTCCACGAGCGCGCGGTGCCGCTCTCCCTCGATACCATCGAGTCGAAGGTGCCGGCGCGCGCCGTGCTGGAGGTGAATGGCGGCACCGTGGCGCGGATCGGCCTCAAGGTCGGCGACAGCGTCCACCATGCCTTCTTCGGCAACGCGCTCGCGACCGAATAGCGTAAAATTATTGTTATCGCTCAGGGGGCTTGCTGTGCCGCGTCAGGGTTGCCTCGCGGGGCGAAGCCCGATACAACCGCCTCCATCGGGCGGTCCGGGGCGTGGCTCAGCCTGGTAGAGCGCCTGCTTTGGGAGCAGGATGTCGGAGGTTCAAATCCTCTCGCCCCGACCACCGCCGAGGCGAGAGAGTGAGGGAATTTCGATGGCACGCGCGCGCATTTATCGGCCGGCGAAGACGGCGATGCAGTCCGGCATGGCGAAGACCGGCAAGTGGCTCCTAGAATACGAGCCGGCGACGCGCCGCGAGCCCGATCCGCTGAT
>DATKPX010000543.1:0-3811 GCA_035523855.1 Allostellaceae bacterium | reverse complement strand
ATCACCGAGCGCGGCAGCTGCGTGCCCTCGGCAAGCCCGAAGCGCTTGGCGAAGGAGCCGGCGGCGATGTTCCGCACCACCACCTCGATCGGGATGATCTCGACCTCACGCACCAGCTGCTCGCGCATGTTGAGGCGGCGCACGAAATGGGTGGGGACGCCGACCTCGCCCAGCTTCACCATCAGGTATTCGCTGATGCGGTTGTTGAGCACGCCCTTGCCGGTGATCGTGCCCTTCTTCTGATTGTTGAAGGCGCTGGCGTCGTCCTTGAAGTACTGCACGAGCGTGCCGGGCTCCGGCCCCTCGAAAAGCACCTTGGCCTTGCCCTCGTAGATCTGGCGGCGGCGAGACATGAAGTTCTGGACCTTGAGGTAAAGCGGTGCGGCAGGTCCGGCCCTCGGAGGCGAGGGGCGCGGCGGCGGTCCCGGTATATATGGGGTGCTGGTATAGCAAGGAGAGGGGGGCGAAACAATGACGCCTCACTCGGCGCCGGGCTCAGGCGCTAACCTCTTGCCAGGGCTTCACTTCCGGCGACCAGGAGGCGAAGCGGAAACGCGGCCGGCCGGGGCGTTTGCCGGGCCGCGGAAGCGCGATGAGGGCGCTGGAGACGGTGCCGAAGCCGCTGTCGGTCTTGAACCGCATGGCGCCCGGGGGACCGTCCTCGCCGCCGGACTCGGTGGAGGAGAGCAGCGCCTCCCAGGCCTTGAAGTCGTTGCGGTCGGGATCGGGCGCCGCCGCCTTCTCGAAGCGCGGGCGGTAGCGGCGGATGCGGCTGCTCTCGGGATCGTCGAGATCGCCGGCGGTCAGCATGGCGATCCCCTTCGGGTAAGGCGTCGCCGAGATCGGCAGCGTGCCGGTGGGATCCGCATGGCGCAGCCAGAACGCATCGCGGTTGTCGGCGATCACCATGTTGAAGGGCCGGTAGGCACCGGGATCGAGCTGCTTCAGCGCGCGCACCGCCTCGGCGGCATCGGCATGATCGAGCGCTTCCAGCACCAGCTCGCCGCGGGAGCGGAAGCCCGCCGCCGGGCCCAGCGTGCCGTGCCGATTGAGGATCGCCGCCGCGACGCCATGATCGTTGCAGCCGAGCCAGGAGCCGCCGGCGAGCTCGTCGAGGCCGGCCACCACCTCGGGCCGGTCCGGCCAATGCCGCGCCGGCGGCTTCCAGGGGCGCCCCTGCATCTCGTCCCGGTTGGCGCCCAGGATCAGCGGCCAGTCGTGGTCCGGGCGGCGCAGCAGGACGACGGTGCACATGGGCAGACACTCGCAGAAAATGCGGCGGCGCCCCATATAAAGGGATGCCGGCGGCCCTGCCTAGCCGGCGGGGCGCAGCATTTTTGCAAAGGGGGGTTGTCCGAGATGAGCAGCTTCGACGAGCGCGAGAAGGGCTTCGAGAAGAAATTCGAGCGGGACCAGGAGCTCGCCTTCAAGGCCAAGGCGCGGCGCGACAAGCTGCTGGGGCTCTGGGCGGCGGCTGAGCTCGGGCTTTCCGGCGCGGCCGCCGAAGCCTATGCGAAGGATGTGGTGGCGGCGGACCTCGAGCGTCCGGGCGATGACGACGTGGTCGAGAAGGTCGCGCGGGATTTCGCCGCCAAGGGTGTGCAGCACGACAGCCACCGCATCAACGCGGAGCTTGCCCGCTGCGCCGCGGAGGCGCGGGCGCAGCTCGGCCTCAAATAGCCGTCAGCCGCGGTTCTCGTTCGGCAGCGGCAGGTCGCGCAGCGGGATCGGCGCCGACTGCGCCAGCGACGTCGTCGTCTGGCCATAGACGAGGAAGCGGTCGAGCAGGCCGTCGAGCTCCTCGAGCCGCCGGAGATAGGCCTTGATGATGAAGCAATCCTCGCCGGTGATGCGATAGCACTCCACCACCTCCGGCAGGCGCTCGGCGACCTCGACGATCTTCGGCAGCTTGCCCGGCATCGGCCGCACGCGGATGAAGACGCAGATCGGATAGCCCAGCGCGCGGGGATCGGTGACCAGGCGATAGCCGGCGACGACGCCGCTCTCCTCCAGGCGCAGCAGCCGCTCGCGCACCGCCGGCGCCGACATTTTTATCCGCCGCGCCAGCTCCGAGATCGAGGCGCGCGGGTCTCGCCGCAGCAGGCGCAGCAGCGCGAGATTGCGCTCGTCGCGCAGCAGCTCCGATGCCTGAAGGCGCATGGCGGTTTCTCCTGCCATTTCGAAGGAGAAATCGTCATATCACTTTCGATGCGGCATGTACCAGCGGGTATCGAGGGGCCATCCTCGGAGCACCATGGCCCATGTCTCCAGCCTGACGCTCGCGCCGCGCGCCGAGCGATTGCCGCCGCATCTCTTCTTCGCGGTGAGCGCGGTCTTCCATTATCTGGGGCCGGCCTTCGCGGTGCTGCTCTTCGCCGCGGTGGCGCCGCTCGGCGTCGCCTGGCTCAGGATCGCCAGCGCTGCGGTGGTCTTCGCGCTCTGGCGCCGGCCCTGGCGGTATTTCCGCGCGCTCGGCGCCGCCGACCGGCGCGCGGTGATCGCGCTCGGCGTCGTGCTGGCGGCGATGAACGTCTGCTTCTATCTGGCGATCGATCGGCTGCCGCTGGGGACCGTGGGTGCCATCGAGTTCCTGGGGCCGATCGGCCTCGCGGCGCTCGGCATGCGGACCGCGCGCAACGGCGCGGCGCTGGCGCTGGCGGCGGCCGGCGTCTACGTGCTGACCGACGTCCGCATCGCCGGCGAGCCCTTGGGATATCTCTTTGCCTTCGCCAATTGCGGGCTCTTCGTGCTCTACGTCGTGCTGGGACACCGGATCGCGGCGGGCGGCGGCAGCGCGGGGATCGATCGGCTCGGCGCCGCCATGCTGGTCGCGATGGTGGTCGCGGCGCCGGTGGGATTTGCCGACGCGGCGCCGGCCTTCGCCGATCCCCTGCTGCTGGCCGCCGGCATCGGCGTCGGCGTCTCCTCCTCGGTCATTCCCTATGTCTGCGACCAGCTCGCCATGGCGCGGCTGCCGCGCGCCAGCTTCGCCCTGCTGCTGTCGCTGCTGCCGGCCACGGCCTCGATCATCGGCATCGTCGTGCTGCGGCAGATTCCCTCGGCCCTGGAAGTCGCTGGCATCGTGCTGGTGATCGCCGGTGTGGCGCTGCACCGCGCCGTCGAGTAGCAGTCAGGCGCTGCCGAAGACGCGGCGGAAGATCGTGTCGACGTGCCTGGTGTGATAGGCCTCGTCGAACAACGCCTCGATGTCTTTCGGCTTCAAGTGCCGCGTCACCTCTGGATCGGCCCTCAGCAGATCGAGGAACTTGCCGCGGCCTTCCCAGACCGGCATGGCGTTGCGCTGCACGGCGCTGTAGGCGTCCTCGCGGCTCATGCCGGCCTGGGTCAGCGCCAGCAGCACGCGCTGGGAATAAACGAGGCCGCCGAGACGGTCGAGATTGGCGCGGATCGCCTCGGGATAGATCACCAGCTTGTCGATGAGGCCGGTGGCGCGGGCCAGCGCGAAATCCAGCGCGATAGTGGCATCCGGCGCGATGACGCGCTCGACGGCGGAGTGTGAGATGTCGCGCTCGTGCCAGAGTGTCACGTTTTCCAGCGCCGGAATGACCGAGCTCCGCACCAGCCGCGCCAGGCCCGTCAGGTTCTCCGACAGCACCGGGTTGCGCTTGTGCGGCATCGACGAGGAGCCCTTCTGCCCCGGCGAGAAATATTCCTCGGCCTCCCGCACCTCGGTGCGCTGGAGGTGGCGGATCTCGGTGGCAAGCCGCTCGATGCCGCTGGCGATCACCGCCAGGACCGAGAAGAAATAGGCATGGCGGTCGCGGGGGATGATCTGGGTCGAGACCGGCTC
>DATKPX010000542.1:0-8241 GCA_035523855.1 Allostellaceae bacterium | reverse complement strand
CCGTCGAACTTCGAGGCGAAGACGGCGTCCCGGAGCGCCTTGCGGCCGATATAGAGGGTGCCGTCCTTGTCGGTGACGGCGACCTTCGCGATCGCCCGGAAGGCCAGCTGGGCGGCATCGTAGGCGTCGGCGTGGAAGCCGGAGATCGGCGCCTGGCCGAAGGTCTTGGTGTATTTCGCCACGAAGTCCGGGTAGCCCTTGCCCATTGCCTCCGTCGATACGTCGGGATAGCCGATGCGGAACCCGACCACCGAGGCGCCTGCCGCCTCGATCATGTCCGGCGCCATCAGCGCGCCGCCGCCGATCTTGGCGATCGATTTGAGGTCCGGCACTTCAAGGGACTGCCGCAGCACCTGGGCGGCGGCGGCGACGAAGATCGGCATATAGAGCGCATCCGGCTTTTCCGTCGCGATGCGCGTCAGCAGCGGGTGCATGTCGACGTCGGAGGGCGCCACCGCCTCCTGCGACAGGACGGTGCCGCCGAGCGCCTGGAAATTCTTCGCGGTCTCGGCGGTGAGCTGCTGCGCATAGGCGCTGCCGTCGTGGATGGTGACGATCCGCTTCGCCTTGAGAACGGTGTACATCCATTTGGCATCGGCGGCGCCCTGGTCGATGTCGCTGAAGATGGTGCGGGCAAAGCCGTCATATTCCGGCTTGCGCGTCGGCGCGGTCAGCGCCGGGGCGCTGGAGGAGGTGCCGATCGAGACCATGCCGGCCTTCCAGAGGATGGGCGCGGCGGGCGTCGCCTCGCTGGAGCAGGAGGGCCCGAGCACCAGGATCTGGGCCGGGTTGGCGGCCAGCTTCTGCGCCGCGGTCTGGCCGCCCTCGGCGCTGCACAGGGAATCCTCGGCATTGAGCTTGATCGGATGCCCCAGCAGCTTGCCGCCATGGTCCGCGATGGCGATTTCCACCGCGCGCTTCTGGTCGGTGCCGAGAGCCGCATCCGCGCCCGAGAGCACCCAGTAACCGCCGATCTGCAGCGGCGCACCCTTGGGAACCTTGACGACGCCGATCGGGTCGGTGACCGGACCCACGGTCTCGGCCGCCGCCGCCAGCGAGCCCACGACCATGCCTGCCAGTACCGCCGCGAAGAAGCCTGCCTGCCGCTTCATGCTGTCCTCCCCTGCTGACGCTTGCTTCGATTGGCAACCGCAGCCGGCGCTCGATCCGGCGCCGACGCGAAGGAGTCCCCGAAAGGTGCCGGTCACGTTTGCGTGACGCGCGACTTTGCGTGGAGCGAGCGTCGAACTCGAGCCGCGCTGCTCCGACATCAAAGTAGAGGGCAAAAGTAGAGGGAATGAAAGCGACTTATCAAGCCTGCCGCGTCCGCGGCGAAGCGCGGCTGACGGCCGCCGCGTGACATTACCGTGACGCGATGCATGGAGCCGCTAACGGCAATGCCGTCCTTTTCAGAACATTTCAGGCGAACGACAAGGATTTAAAGCCGGCTTCAGCGGCATGCTCGGGTGATCGACGGCGAGGGCCGAAGCCGCCACCTTCAGCCGGCGCTGTCGCCCCATCCAGCATCGAACCGCGATCGAGGTGTCATCATGTCGCTCGCATTGATCGAGGACCGTCCGGTCACCCCGCTGAAGCAAGGCAACGCCGTCCTGCGCCTGCGCCCCGTCATCGGCCACGCCAGCGCAGTCGAGGCCCGCGATGAATGGCCGGAAACCGAGCGAGCGCTCGCCGAGCAGGCGGCGGCTGGCATCTGCTTTACGCCGCCGGATATCGCGCGGCGGCAGAGCGCCGGCTGGCGCGGCGCGGCGGCGGAGGTGGTGCAGATCACCCGGCACGAGCGCTTCGCCTATCGCGCCCGCTCGCCGTTCCATCTGCTGATCGCCCAGGAGCGCGCCGAGCAGCATGACGGCGAGACGGTGATCGACGGGCTGCCGCCGTCGCATCTGCACACCACCAGCCGCAAGCTGACCTTCGTCCCGGCCGGCCGCCAGCTGCAGGGCTGGTCGGATCCCCGCATCCTCACCCGCTCGCTCCACTTCTACTTCGATCCCAGCGGTCCGCTGGTGGATCCCGAGCTGGGCTTCAAGGAGATCGCCTTCGAGCCCCGCCTCTACTTCGACGATCCGGCGATCTGGGCCACCGCCGTCAAGCTCGGCGCCCTGGTCGAGAATCCGGGGTCCTGCAACCGCCTTTATGCCGAGGCGCTGACGGCGGTGCTGGCGCACGAGCTCGCGCGGCTCAATCGGGGCGTCACGCCGGCGGAGCCGGCGACGCGGGGCGGGCTTGCCGGCTGGCAGCGCAACCGGGTCACCCAGTATATCGAGGTGAACCTCGCCGAGCCGATCTCGCTGGCGACGCTGGCGGAGCTGGCGCGGCTCAGCCCGTTCCACTTCGCGCGCGCCTTCAAGCAGTCCTTCACGGTGCCGCCGCATCGCTATCACACCGGCCGGCGGATCGAGCGCGCGAAGGAGCTGCTGGCGAAGCCGGCGCTCTCGGTGACCGACATCGCGCTCAGCGTCGGCTTCAGCGAGACGGGGTCCTTCACCGCCGCGTTCCGCCGCCTCACCGGGCGGACGCCGACGGACTATCGACGCAGCCTCGAATAGAGGATTCGAAAAACCTCGCGGCAGGGGAAGCCCATCCCTGCCGCGACCGCACGCGCCAACCTCCAGTCTTGACCTTATGAGTCGCGCCGCGCATCGTCGGGCCGCGCGGACATAAGGGCAGGAGGGAGAGACGCATGAGCCTGGGTTTCCGGATCAACCGCCGCCGGCGCAAGGTAAGCGCGACCAGCATCGCCGCTTATGCCGGCCTGCCCGCCGCCAACATCAGCGACGTCATGGCCCGGATGAGCGCCAGCGGGCCGCGCATCCGCCCGATGCATGGCGGCGGCGTGATGGCGGGGCCCGCCTTCACGGTGAAGACGCGGCCGGGCGACAATCTCATGGTGCACAAGGCGATCGACATCGCCGATCCCGGCGACGTCATCGTCGTCGATGCCGGCGGCGACCTCACCACCGCCATCATCGGCGAGATCATGGCGACCCACGCGGAGCTGCGCGGCATCGCCGGCATCGTCATCAACGGCGCCATCCGCGACAGCACCACGCTGGCCGCCGGCAAGTTTCCGGTCTATGCCGCCGGCATCACCCACCGCGGTCCCTACAAGGACGGGCCCGGCGAGATCAACGTGCCGGTCGCGATCGACGGGATGGTGATCGAGCCCGGCGATCTCGTCTATGGCGACGCGGACGGCCTCATCTGCGTCCCCTTCGACCAGGTCGACGCGATCTGCCGTGACGCCAAGGCGAAGCAGGCGAGCGAGGAGAAGACGCTGGCGGGCATGCGCACGGGAAAACCGCAGGACCGGAGCTGGGTCGACGCGACGCTGAAGCGGCTGGGCTGCGAGATCGAGCCCGAGTGACGCGACCGGAGGGGAGAAGGGACATGATCATCGACTGCCACGGCCACTACACCACCTCGCCGCCGCCGCACGAGGCCTGGCGCAAGGCGCAGGTCGCTTCCCGCAGCAGCGCCGCGCCGGTGCCGAAGATCAGCGACGACGAGATCCGCGAGAGCATTCTCGGCGGCCAGATGAAGCTGCAGAAGGAGCGCGGCACCGACCTCACCATCTTCTCGCCGCGCGCCTCCAGCATGGCGCATCACGACGGCGACGCCGAGATGAACGCGCGCTGGTCCGATCTCTGCAACACGATGATCCACCGCGTCTGCGGGCTCTTCCCGCGCAACTTCGTCGGCGTCTGCCAGCTGCCCCAGGCGCCGGGCGTGGCGCCCGCCAACTGCATCGCCGAGCTGGAGCGCTGCGTGAAGGAGTATGGCTTCGTCGGCTGCAATCTCAATCCCGATCCGTCCGGCGGCTACTGGAAGGATCCGCCGCTCACCGACCGCTGGTGGTATCCCTTCTACGAGAAGATGGTGGAGCTCGACGTGCCTGCGATGGTGCATGTGAGCTCCTCCTGCAATCCCAACTTCCACGCCACCGGTGCCCACTACATCAACGGCGACACCACCGCCTTCATGCAGTTCCTGACCTCGGACCTGTTCAAGGATTTCCCGACGCTCAAGTTCATCATCCCCCATGGCGGCGGCGCGGTGCCCTATCACTGGGGCCGCTATCGCGGCCTGGCGCAGGACATGAAGCGGCCGCCGCTGAAAGAACACCTGCTCAAGAACGTGTTCTTCGACACCTGCGTCTATCACCTGCCCGGCACCGAGCTCCTCGCCAAGGTGATCCCGGTCGAGAACATCCTCTTCGCCTCGGAGATGATCGGCGCGGTGCGCGGCAAGGATCCCGACACCGGCCACTATTTCGACGACACCAAGCGCTATGTCGACGCGCTGCCCGCGCTCAGCGAGGCCGACCGGCGCAGCATCTACGAGGGCAATGCGCGCCGCGTCTACGGCCGGCTCTCCGCCCAGCTGGAGCGGCAGTTCAAGGCCTGAGTCACTTGCGGCGCCGCCGACCCTGGCTGCGCAGGCGCGCCGGGTGCAGGAAGCGCTTGATGAGTTCCGCGAGCTCCGCCGGCCGCTCCTCCGGCATCCAGTGGCCGCTGCGCGCGACCGTGTGGCCCTCCACGTGATGGGCGAGCGACGCCATCGAGCGCGCCGGCAGCTCGCCGAGGCTGGCGGCGCCGCCAAGCGCCAGCACGGGGATTTCCAGCTTGCGCGCCGCGAGGCAGCGATTGCGCTCGGCATCCTCCCGGAAGGTGCGGGAATACTGCAGGCCCGGTTGTAGCGCGCCGGCGACCAGGCAGGCGCGCGCATATTCCTCCAGCGCCTTCCGGGTCAGGAAGGCCGGATCATAGGCGAAGCGGCGGTAGAGCCATTCGAGATAGGCCTGCTCGCGGCCGCGGATCATCAGCTCCGGCAGCTCCGGCAGGGCGTGGAACGCCATGTACCAGAGCGCGCCGTCGCGGCGCGGCCGGATCGCCTCCTCGAGGCCGAAGCCCGCCATCGCCATGTCGATGACAACGAGGGCGCGGACGCGGTCGCGGTGGAGGGCGGCGAGCGAATAGCCCACCGCGGCGCCGGTGCCGTGGCCGACCACATGGGCGCGCTCGACCCGCAGATGGGTCATGAGCGCGGCGAGATCCTCGGCGATCGTCGCCTTGTCATAGCCGGCGGCGGGCTTGCCCGACCCGCCGATGCCGCGCAGGTCCGGCACGATCAGGCGATAGCGCTTGGCCAGTTCCGGGATCACGCGTCGCCAGGCATAGGCGCTCTGCGGCCAGTCGTGCAGCAGGAGCACCGTCCTCCCATCTCCGGCGCGCAGATAGCGCATCCGCAGGCTCGGAAGCTCGACGATTTCGGAGCGCGAGGGCGGCGGCGGCGCGGCATCGCCGGCAAACCCCGACGGCGGGTCCCGGCCGCTTTCGGCCAGGGCGAGCGTCCGACTGATATTCAGTACACTGCGCATATTCCGCTCGCCTTGAAATTGTCTCGCGCGCCCGCCCTGAACCTCCCGCGGAAGGACATGGCACGCCGCACGCGCCCGCGCTTGCGGAACCTTGTTCTGGTCGTCGCGGCATTGCCGAATGGCGATGACGGGGGGCGGCGGGCAGGACGCGGCGAGGGTTTCTCGCCTTCCGCGTTTGTCGCAATGCAGCACAAAACGCGCCGGCTATCACGAAGCCGCCCGGCGGCGATCCCGCTAGCGTCATCGGTTGCGTGGCGGAGCCCACTCCCTGCGCCCGCTCCGGCGCGCGCCCGTCGATCTCTTCGGGGACGGGGCGCGCGCAGCGAAACCGCACTCGGCACCGCACACGGCTACTGGCTCAAGGCAGGAAAGATGGGAATCGTCCGCTTCGCGCTGCGATGGCCGCACACCTTCTATGTGCTGGCGCTGCTGATCGTCTTCCTCGGCGTCACCGCCATCACCTCGATGCCGGCAGACATCTTTCCGCAGATCAACATCCCCGTGGTGACGATCATCTGGCAGTACACCGGCCTCAGCACCGTCGAGATGGAGCAGCGCGTCACCACCTACAGCGAGTATGCGCTGAGCTCCAACGTCAACAACATCCGGGACATCGAGGCGCAGACCCTGAACGGCGTCTCGGTGCAGAAGATCTACTTCCAGCCCGAGGTCAATCTCGACCTCGCGATCGCGCAGATCGTGGCCTCCACCAACTCGATCCGCGCGCTGATGCCGCCGGGCATCCAGCCGCCGATCGTGGTGCAGTTCAATGCCTCGAGCGTGCCGGTGCTGCAGGTGAGCCTCAGCTCCGACACCCTCAACGAGCAGCAGATCTACGACTACGGCATCTACAATCTGCGCCAGCGGCTGGCGCCGATCCACGGCGTGACGCTGCCGACGCCCGCCGGCGGCAAATACCGGCAGATCATGATCGACCTCGACCCGTCGAAGCTGCTGGCCAAGGGCCTGACGCCGCTCGACGTGGTGAACGCCGTCAACGCGCAGAACCTGACCCTGCCGGCGGGCACCGCCAAGATCGGCAACACGCAATACACGGTGCGCACCAACGCCACCCCCAACAGCATCGACGATCTCAACAACATTCCCGTCAAGTTCAGCAACGGCGCCACCGTCTTCCTCAGGGACGTCGCCTATGTGCGCGACGGCTCGGCGGTGCAGCAGAACGTGGTGCGCGCCGAGGGCAAGCGCTCGGTGCTGCTCAGCATCATCAAGAACGGCGACGCCTCCACCCTCGACGTGGTGAACCGGGTGAAGGCGGCGCTGCAGGTGGCGCGGGCGGCGGCGCCCAAGGGGCTGGTGATCCGCGAGCTCTTCGACCAGTCCACCTTCGTCACCTCCGCCGTCGACGGCGTCATCCGCGAGGGCGCCATCGCCGCCGGCCTCACCGCGCTGATGATCCTGGTCTTCCTCGGCTCCTGGCGCTCGACGGTGATCGTGATGATCTCGATCCCGCTCTCCATCCTGACCTCGCTCGTCGCGCTCTATTTCCTCGGCGAGACCCTCAACACGATGACGCTGGGCGGCCTCGCCCTCGCGGTCGGCATCCTGGTCGACGACAGCACCGTCACCATCGAGAACACGCACCGATTATTGACCGAGGAGCATCAGCCGCTGCCGCAGGCGACCTTGCACGGCGCCGCCGGTATCGCCATCCCGACGCTGGTTTCGACACTCGCCATCAGCTGCGTCTTCACCTCGGTCGTGTTCCTGGAGGGACCGGCGAAATACCTCTTCACGCCGCTCGGCCTCGCCGTGGTCTTCGCCATGCTGGCGTCCTACGGGCTGTCGCGGACGCTGACGCCGATCACCATCGGCCTGCTGCTCAAGGGCGAGCACCATGGCGGCGAGCGCCCGGGCATCATGGGCTGGTTCGGCCGCCAGCATGCCCGCTTCGAGCGCGGCTTCGAGCACCTCCGCCAGCATTACGCGGAGCTGCTGGTCGCCCTGATGCGGCATCCCTTCATCATTCCCGCGGTCCTCGTGCTGGTGCTGGGCATGGGCGCGACGCTGTTCATCTATGTCGGCCGCGACTTCTTCCCGTTCATCGACGGCGGCGAGATCCAGCTCCATGTGCGGGCGCCACCCTCGACCCGCATCGAGGAGACCGAGCGGCGCTTCCAGGCGATCGAGGACAAGATCCGCGAGGTGATCCCCGAGCGCGACCGCGCCCTCATCGTCGACAACATCGGCCTGCCGGCGCGGCTCTATAACCTCGCCTTCGCCGACGGCTCGACCATCGGCGTCAATGACGGCGTGATCCTGGTCTCCCTCAAGGAGGGCCACCGGCCGACCGCCGACTATCTCCGCGAGCTGCGCAAGGAGCTGCCGCAGGCCTTTCCGCAGGACACGTTCTATTTCCAGGCCGCCGACATGGTGACGCAGATCCTCAATTTCGGCCTGCCGGCGCAGATCGACGTGCGGACGGTGGGATATGACCGGGTGAAGAACCTGCGCGTCGCCCAGGAGCTGAGGCGGCGGCTGGCGAAGATCCCCGGCGTGGTGGACGCGCATCTGCAGCAGGAAGTCTCGGCGCCCGAGTTCTTCGTCAACATCGACCGCACGCGCGCCGCCCAGCTCGGCCTCACCGCCAACCAGGTCGCCACCAACCTCAATGTGAGCCTCAGCTCCTCGGAGCAGGTGACGCCCAACTTCTGGACCGATCCGACCTCCGGCATTCCCTATTACCTCGCGGCGCAGACGCCGGAGTACCGCGTCAATTCGCTGAACGCGCTCGGCAACACGCCGGTGAGCGCCACCCCCTCGCCGCTCGGCGATCCCGTGCCGACGCTGCTCAGCAACGTCGCCACCATCACCCGCGCCTC
>DATKPX010000541.1:0-6988 GCA_035523855.1 Allostellaceae bacterium | reverse complement strand
AAAGCTCTTCACCAGGATGCTGGTCCAGAACGGCAGCAGCACCAGGATCAGCAGGAACGCGCGCCGGCGCGGCGGCTGACGCGCCAGGTGGTAGGCGATCGGATAGGCCAGCAGCACCGTCGCGACGGTGGAGAAGGCGCTGATCTCCAGCGTGTTCCACAGCACGGTGACATAGAGCGGGCGGGAGACCAGCTCCGCGTAATGGGCGAGGGTGAAGCGGCCGCCGCCGAAGCTGGTGACGACCACCATCAGCAGCGGCGCCAGGAAGGCCGCCGCCATGAAGACGAGGGCGGGAACGACGAAGACGACGAGGCCGGCGCGCGGCCTCGCCAAGGCGGCGGCGAGGCTTCTCAGGCGAGAAGCCATTCTTTGAAGCGCTTGTTCACCTCGACGAAATTGTCGGCCCACCAGTTGATGTTGGTGACGCAGGTCTTGGGGTCGTCGAGGTTGGGCTGCTGCGCCAGCGTGTCCGGCGTCAGCAGCTTCATCGCCGCGCGCTTGGTCGGCGTATAGCCGAGGGTGTTGCAGAACATCGCCTGCCGCTCGGGATGCGCGAAATAGCTGGTGAGCTTCATCGCCGCCGCCTTGTCGCGCGCTCCCTTGGCGACGCAGGTATAGGCCGGCGTCACGATGTTGGCGCTGTAGACATAGGCGATGGAGATGTTCTGCTTGCGGGCGGCCTGCACGCGGCCGCTGTAGGTGAAGACGAAATCGATCTCGTTGCTCTGGATCAGCGAGATGGTCTGCGGCGTCTCGGCGATCCATTTCGCCACATGGGGCTTGATGCGGTCGAGCGACTTGAAGGCGCGGTCGACATCCAGCGGATAGAGCTCTTTCGCCGGGACGCCGTCCGCCATCAGCGCCATCTCCAGGTTCTCGTCGGGCCGCGAGCGCAGCCCGCGCCGGCCGGGGAACGCTTTCGCGTCCCAGAACTGCACCCAGTCGGTGGGGTGCTTGCCGTCGGGGTGGCGCGCCGGGTCATAGGCGATGCCGCCGCCATAGACATAGAAGGGATAGCCGGCGGGCTCGGTCTTCACCGCCATGTCGCTGCCGTCGATGACGGAGTAGTCGAGCTTCTCCAGCACGCCCTCGCGATCGGCGGCGGTCACCTGCGAGCCGATGAAGTCGATCACGTCCCATTCGATGTTGCCGGTCATCGCCTGCGCCTTGAGCTTGGCGATGTCCGGGCCATTCGCCGCCACCACGTTGATGCCGGTATCGGCCTGGAAGGGCTTGATGAAGGCGGCGACCTCGGCATCCTCGGTGGCGCCGCCATAGGAGACATAGACCAGGGAATCGGCGGCGCGGGCGCTCCGCGGCGTCAGCAGCGCCGGCGCCGCCAGCAGCCCGGCGCCGAGAGCGCCGCCGGTCTTGAGCAGGTCGCGCCGGGTGACATGCTTTAGAGATCTCCCCGCCGATCCGCGAGGCTGCCGCTCGGTCATGGTGAAGCCCTCCCCTGTTGGCGGGATGCCGGATCGATCCCGCGTCATTGTCCGCTGAACTTGGCGTCGCGCCAGGCGAGCGCCGCCTTCAGCCCCTGCTCGCGCCTGAGCCGGTTGAACTCGGCGCGCTCCGGGCCGCCGGCGCTCTCGATCAGCACGTCGGTGTCGACGCCGGCGAGCAGCGCCTGGCGCATGCCCATGATCTCGTAGCTGCGGTTGATGGCGCGCTTGGTGAGCTGGACGGAGGACGGCGCCGCCGCCGCGATGTCGCGCGCGATCTGCATCGCCTTCTCGAGCTCGCTGCCGGGCGGCACCACATAGTTGACGAGGCCCATGGCGAGCGCGCGCTGCGCATCGATCTGGTCGCTGCCGGTGAGCAGCATCTCCTTGGCGAATTTCGGCGTGGTGAGCCACGGCAGCAGCAGCGCGATGACGCCGGAGCCGAAGCGCGGCTCCGGCTCGCCGAACCGCGTGCCCTCGGCCGCGATGGTGATGTCGCAGGAGAGCGTCATCTCGCAGCCGCCCGCCAGCGCGAAGCCGTGCACCGCGGCGATGGTCGGCTTCGGGCAGTCCCAGAACTGGATCAGGAAATCGAAATCGTCGCCAAGGATCTCGCGCCATTGCTCGACGGTGGGGACCGGGCGCTGGGCGGATTCCTTCATGTCGAAGCCGGCGCAGAAGGCGCGCCCATTGCCGTTGAGGACGATCGCCAGGACCTTGGGATCGGCGATGAAGGCGCCCATCGCCGCGGTGACCTCGGCCATCAGGGTGCGGTTGATGGCGTTCAATACCTGCGGCCGATTCAGCGTCAGCACGCCGATGCGGCCGTCGATGCGGGTCTCGATCGTCTCATAGCTCTGTGCCACGCGGAATATCCTGGTCGGTTAGGGGTTGCGGAGCGGAATGAAGAGCGCGTCCACCGCGACCGCGCCGGAGGGCCCGGCGATGACCGGGTTGAGATCGATGGCGGAGAACAGCGGGCCGATCGTCGCGCAGAGGACGCTGAAGCGCTCGATCGCGGCGGCGAGCGCGCCGAGATCCGCGGCGGGGCGGCCGCGATAGCCGCGCAGCAGCTTCTCGCCCTTGAGCCGCTGCAGCAACTCGAGGGCGGCCGGTGCGCCGACCGGCGGTTGGAAGGTCAGGGAGTCCTGCAGGATCTCGGTGAAGATGCCGCCCAGCCCGACGGTCACCATGGGACCGAATTGCGGGTCGTTGGTCATGCCGAGCAGGATTTCGGCGCCCGCCGCGACCTGCGCCTGGACCTGCACCTGGGGCCCGCAGGCGGCGGCGATGCGCCCATAGGCCGCGGCGACGGCGGCGCGAGTGCCGAGGCCGAGCGCCACGCCGCCGGCCTCGGTCTTGTGCAGGATCTCCGCCGCCGCGGTCTTGAGCGCGACGGGAAAGCCGAGCTGCTCCGCCGCGTGCACCGCCGCGGCCTCGGTGTCGCAGAACCGGCTGGCGGCGGCGGCGATGCCGAAGAGGCCGAGGAGCTGCAACGCCTGCGGCAATGGCAGCGCGCCCCCGCCGGTCCGCGCCAGCGCCACGGCTTCGCTCAGAACGGCGGGGCTCGGCGTCGCGGGCAATGCGAGAGGCGTGGCATCGCGCCGCCGCTGCCAGGCGATCAGGTTGCGGATCGCGGTCAGGGACGTCGCGGTGCCCATCAGCACGGGTATGCCGAGCGCGCGCAGATGCGCGGCCTCCTCGCGGCTGATCGAGCTGTGCAGATTGCCGAACAGCAGCGCCGGCTTCTCCGTCCTCGCGAAGGCATTCTCGATCGCCGCCGCCGAGGCGCGCGCATAGGGGCGGCCATGCACCAGGTTGGTGGCGAGCGCCACGACGCCGACGCCGGGATCCTCGGCGAGCGCGTTCAGGCACTCCTCCAGCAGCATGCGGCCGTCGCCATAAGAGTCGACGGGGTTCTGCGGCTCCATGCCGGGATCGAGAATCCCGGCCAGGCGCGCGGCGGTGGCCGGCGTCACCTCCGCCAGCGGCGCGCCGATGTCGGTGGCGAGATCGACGATGAGCTCGCGCTCGCCGCCGGAATCGGTGACGATGCCGATGCCGGGCGCCGTCACCCGCCGTTCCCCGCGGAAGACCTCCACCGTGTCCAACAGCTCATCCGGCGAGTGGACGCGGATCACGTTGTGCCGCGCGAAGATCGCGTCATAGGCGGCATCCGAGCCGGCGAGCGCGCCGCTGTGCGTCAGGGCAAAGCGCCGGCCGCGCTCGGTGCGGCCGAGCTTCAGCGCCACCACCGGCACGCCCCGGCGATCCGCCTGCTCGATCGCGGCGATGAAGCGGTCCGGCGCGCGCACGGTTTCCAGGATGCAGGCGATGACCCGCGTCCCCGGATCGGCGAGCAGGAACTCGATGTAGTCCGCCATGGTGGTGGCGATCTCCTGCCCGGCGGAGACCGCGTAGTTGAAGGCGATCTGGCGCTGGTTGCCGACCAGGCCGGACCAGGTCGATCCGCTATGCGAGATCAGCCCCACCGTGCCGGCGGTCTCCGGCAGCGGCGGCGGATTGCCGGAGACCTTGAGGCCATCGACGAAGTTGAGGAACCCCATGCAGTTGCCGCCGCAGACGGCCATGCCGGCCGCGCGCGCGATGGCGGCGAGCCGCGCGCTGAGCGGCGCCCTGCCGGACCCGTCCGGCTCATAGCCACGGCCGAAGATCGCCGCCGCCCGCACGCCCGCCGCCGCCGCCTCGGCGAGCGCGGCTTCGATCTGCTGGTCGGAGACGGCAAAGGCCGCGCAGTCGGCCGGCTGCGGCAGCGCGTCGAGGCTCGGATAGCAGGTGAGCCCACCCAGCTCCTCATAGCGCGGATTGACCGGATAGACGCGGCCGGCGTAGCGGCCGGTCAGCACCGCCTCGAGCAGACGCTGGCCGAAGGATCCCGGTCTTGCGGAGGCGCCGACGATCGCGATCGATCGCGGCTTGAGAAGGCGGGCTATTCCCGTGATCACCCCCGCAGTTCCGTCGGGCGGAAGAGCCGTGGAGCCTGCCTCGCTCGACATCGCGGTCTAGGATTATCCCTTGTGCCTCGTCACAAAGGTTGACCGACGATGTGCGGCTAATCAAGCAATTAATATCGCGCCTGAGGGACGCTCACCGGCAGCGAATTTCCAGCCATCCCGCGCCGCCGCGAGCGCAAAGAAAAAGCCGGGCGGCATCGCTGCCGCCCGGCTCCTCGTGGAAAAAGCGAAGTCCTACTTCTTCTCGGCGAGCGCGCTCTTCGGGTTGAGATTGGCGATGTGGCCGCTCTCGGTGCCCGCCTTCGGATCGATCACGGCGTTGATGAGCGCCGGCTTGCCGGAGGCAAGCGCCTCCTTCACGGCGGCCGTCAGTCCCGCCGAGTCGGTGGCGTAGTAGCCCTTGCCGCCGAAGGCCTCGATCATCTTCTCGTAATGCGCGCCGCGGACGAAGCCCGTCGGCGTGACGGGGCTGCCCTCGGGGTCGCCGCGATAGATGCCGTTGTTGTTGAAGACAACGGTGACCACCGGCAGGTTGTACCGGCAGATCGTCTCGATCTCCATGCCGCTGAAGCCGAACGCGCTGTCGCCTTCGATCGCCAGCACCGGCTTGCCGGTGACGGCGGCGGCGGCGACCGCGTAGCCCATGCCGATGCCCATGACGCCCCAGGTGCCCGTATCGAGACGATGGCGGGGCAGCCGCATGTCGATGATGTTGCGCGTAAAGTCGAGCGTGTTCGCGCCCTCATTGACGAGATAGACGTCGGGACGGTCGGCGATCGCGTTCTTGATCGAGCGGAGCGCGCTCGAGAAGTTCATCGGGCTGGGGTCGGCGTTGAGCTGCGCCGCCATGCGCTCGACGTTCTTCTGCTTGCGCTGGGCGAGCTCGTCCAGCCAGGTCTTGCTCGGCTTCACCTGGCCCGGCTTGAGGGCGGCGTTCAGCGCCACCATCACCGACTTGATGTCGCCGACGACCGGCGCATGGATCAGACGGTTGCTGTCCATCTCGGTCGGCGAGATGTCGACCTGGATGAGCTTCGTCTTCTCCGACCACAGCGGTGCCTTGCCGTGCGAGAGGAGCCAGTTGAGGCGCGCGCCCACGACCATCACCACGTCGGCCTGGCCGATCGCGTAGGAGCGCGCGGTCGCCGCCGATTGCGGATGATCGTCCGGCAGCAGACCCTTCGCCATCGACATCGGCAGGAAGGGCACGCCGGTCTTCTCGATGAAGCTCCGGATCTCCTGATCGGCCTGGGCATAAGCGGCGCCCTTGCCGAGGAGAACCAGCGGGTTCTTGGCCTCGGAGAGCAGCTGCACGGCGCGCGCGATCGTCTCCGGGTCGGGGATCACCTTCGGCGCCGCATCGACGACCTTGATGAGCGACTTCCTCGCCGTCTCGGCGTCGAGGGCCGAGCGCAGCACGTCGGCGGTGAGATCGAGATAGACGCCGCCCGGCCGGCCGGAGCACGCCGCCCGGATGGCGCGCGCGACGCCGAGGCCGATATCCTCCGGCCGGTTCACGCGATAGGCCGCCTTGGCGTAGGGCTTGGCGGCGTTCATCTGGTCGAGCTCCTCATAGTCGCCCTTCTCGAGGTCGACGATGTTGCGATCGCTGGAGCCGCTGATCAGGATCATCGGGAAGCAATTGGTGGTCGCGTTCGCGAGCGCGACCAAACCATTAAGGAAGCCGGGAGCCGACACCGTCATGCATACGCCCGGCTTTTGCGTGAGGAAGCCGGCGATCGCCGCGGCATTGCCGGCCGACTGCTCGTGCCGGAAGCCATAATACTTGATCCCGCTCGCCACCGAGAGGCGGAGCAGATCGGTGATCGGGATACCCGCGACACCATAGATCGTGTCAATCCCGTTGAGCTTCAGCGCATCGACGACGATGTGGAAGCCGTCAGTGAGTTCCTGACCAGTCGACTGTTTGTCCATTAAATCCTCCTCTGGCCTGGCCGGGGTCGGTGGAGCGCGGGTGCGCTGTGCCAGCGCCATGGTATGAGCTGTGAGCGCACACTACGCACCCACGGAAATGGGACACTGATCTGTCTCAAGGGGAGCTCGATAACTGTTATCGAGCGCATGCATCGCGCCATAGTTGCCGCTCATACCGCCGGCCTCAGCCTCGGGGCATGCGGTCGCGCGCGAGCGGCGTGTAGTGGAGATCGGCGCTGCTGACGCTCTTGATCACACCGTCAATGAACCGGTCATATTCGGGCGAGATGTCCTCAAGAGCGCTGTGTTTCTCGACGACGGCGCCGTGGCCGCCGGAGCCCGGCATGAAGATGTCGTAGGCGCGGCCCATATAGGGGCACACGAAAAACGCGCGGCTGCTGCCGTCCACGCCCGTATCCCCGAGGGGACGCACGGCGCGCCGGATCTGCAGACCGCTGCCGCCGTCGGTGCTGGCTTCGATCAGAAGTCCGCGCAGCATGCCGCTGCGGCCTTGTGAATTGAGCGCGGCCTCGCTCTCCCAGATCTCGCGGGGATAGATCTGCTCGAGAGTGGCGCGGTCCAAATTGGTAAACGTCATGGCACGACCTCCTGGATGAGCGAAATTACCGCCGATTA
>DATKPX010000540.1:0-3920 GCA_035523855.1 Allostellaceae bacterium | reverse complement strand
TCCACCACCGCCGGCGTCAGATAGGCGGCGCCCGAGCGGTTGACGCGCTCGGCCCAGGCGCGGGTGTGGCGGTCGAGCGCCTCGCCCGCGAGGCCGGGCGGCTCGTGGCGGAGGCACACGGTCTGGAGACGCACCGGTGCGACGAGCCGCCAGCCGGGCGTGCGCGCCACCTCCTCGCCGAGCCAGCGCGCGTTGGCGATGTCGCGCCGGAGCCGCGCCTGCAGCGCGGCGACACCCTGCTCGCGGATCGCGAACCAGAGCTTCAGGGCGCGGAAGCGCCGGCCGAGCGGAATGCCCCAGTCGCGCAGGTTCTTCACCTGCCCGTCCACCGAGCTCTGCAGGAAGCTCGGGTTGGTGGACATGACGCGGACCAGATGCTCGGGATCGCGCACGTAGTAGAGCGAGCACTCGAACGGCACGCCCAGCCATTTATGCGCGTTGAGCACCAGGGAATCCGCGCCCTCGATGCCGTCCCACATCCAGCGGCACTCCGGCAGGATCATCGCGCTCCCCGCCATCGCCGCGTCGACGTGGAGCCAGATGCCGTGCCGGCGCGCCACCTCGGCGATCGGCTGCACGGGATCGATCGCGGTGACGCCGGTCGTGCCGACGGTGGCGACGATGGCGCAGGGCCTGATGCCGGCGGCGAGATCGCGCCGCACCAGCTCCTCCAGCGCGTCGGCGCGCATGGCGTGCTCGCCGTCCACCGGCACCAGGCGCAGATTCTCGCGCCCGAAGCCGGCGAGCAGCGCGCCCTTGTCGACGGAGCTGTGGCTGTGGCCGGAGACATAGACCGCAAGCGGCTGCGCCTCCGCCTGCAAGCCGCCGCGGGAGAGCGCGTATTGGGTGGTCCGCTCGCGGGCCGAGATCAGCGCCACCAGCGTGCAGGTGGAGGCGGTGTCCTGGATGACGCCGCTCCAGCCCGGGGAGAGACCCACCATGCGGCGGATCCAGTCGGTCATCACCTCCTCGATCTCGGTGAGCGCCGGGCTCGACTGCCAGGCAAGGCCGATGACGCCGACACCGCCCCCGGCGATGTCGCCGAGGATGCCCGCCAGCAGCGCGTTGGCGGGGAAATAGCCGAAGAAGCCGGGATGCTGCCAATGGGAGAGGCCGGGGAGCACGAGACGATCGAGGTCCCGGAGCACCGCTTCCATCGGCTCCGGCGCCTCCGGCGGATCGCTCGGCAGCGCCTGCTTGATCTCTCCCGGCTGCACCTGCGCCATCACCGGCCGGTTGGCGATGCCGGCGTGATAGTCGGCGAGCCAGTCGATCAGCTGGTGGCCGTAGCGGCGGAATTCCTCGGGCGTCATGTCGCCCTCCCCGTGCTGCTCAGGCGGCGGTCAGCCCCGTGGTGTCGATCGCGGGCTGCTTGCCGGCGATCATGTCGGCGACCACGCGGGCGGAGCCGTGCGACATCGTCCATCCCATATGGCCCTGGCCCGCGTTGAGATAGAAGTTGCGGTATTTCGCGCGGCCGAGGCGCGGCGTGCCCTCCGGCGTCATCGGCCGCAGCCCCGCCCAGTAGGAGGCGCGGGAATAATCGACGGCGCCGGGGAACAGGTTCTCGGAGACCTGCAGCGCCGTGCGATAATCCTCCGGCGTGTGGGTGGTGTCGTAGCCGGTGAACTCCGCCGTGGCGGTCATGCGGATGCGGTTCCCCATCGGCGTATAGGCGACGAGGAAATTCTCATCGATGCCGGCGAGCCGCGGCGCCAGGTCCGGATCCTTGATCGGCAGGGTGACCGCGTAGCCCTTCACGGGATAGACCGGCAGGTCGATGCCGAGCGGCTCCGCCAGGAAAGGCGCGTAGCTGCCGAGCGCCAGCACGAAGAGGTCGCCCTTGACGCTGCCCTTGTCGGTGATCGCGGCGGTGATCCGATCGCCGTCCTTCTCGAAACCCTTCACCGTGGTCTCGTAGCGGAAGTCGACGCCGCGCTGGCGGCAGATTTCCGCCAGCGCATTGGCGAACATGTGGCAATCGCCGGTCTCGTCACTGGGCCCGTGCAAACCGCCATAGACCTTGCCGCGCGCCGCCTTGAGCGCGGGGTCCACCTGGATCAGCCCCGCGAAATCCAGCACGCGGAACTCCTGCCCGCCATCCTGCAGGATCTTCATGTGCGCGACGCCGCCGTCGAAGGATTTCTGGTCGCGATAGAGATAGAGAATGCCGCGGGTGTTGCGGTCGTACTCGATGCCGGTGTCGGCGAGGGTCTGATGCAGCACCGACTGCGAGTACTGGCATAGCCTGAGCTTGCGCCGGGTGTTGGTGGCGGCGCGCTCGGCGGTGCAGTTGAGGAGGAAGCGGAAGCACCAGGACCACATGCGGGGATCGGCGCGGAGCGTCAGGCGCAGCGCCTGATCGCGCTGGAACAGCGAGCGGAACAGGATGCCCGGCGCCTTGGGCGAGGCCCAGGTATAGGAATGGCCGGGCGCGATCATGCCGGCATTGCCGAAGCTGGTCTCGTTGGCGGCGATCTGCTGGCGGTCGATCACCGTGACCTGGTGGCCGTCCTTCTGGAGCTCATAGGCGGTGGTGACACCGACAATTCCCGCCCCCAGGATCACGACGTGCATGGCTCTCCCCCTCAAGCAAGGCGCCCAGAAATTGATCACCACACCGGCGCCCGCAGCAAGCGGAGATATCGGGGGTCACCTCAGCGATAAGGGACGCCGGGCATGACGCAGAGCATCTCGTAGAGAAGGCCCGCCGCGAGCAGCGCGGTGTTGCCGGTGGGGTCATAGGGCGGCGCCACCTCGACGAGATCGCCGCCGACCACGTTGAGGCCGCGGCAGCCGCGGATGATCTCGAGCCCCTGCGAGCCCATGAGGCCGCCCGGCTCCGGCGTGCCGGTGCCCGGCGCCACCGAGGAATCGAGCCCGTCGATGTCGAAGGTGATGTAGACCGGGCCGCGGCCGAGCTGGTCGCGCACCTCGCCCATCAGCGGCGTGAGGGAGCGGTACCAGCACTCCTCCGCCTGCACGATGCGGAAACCCTGCTGGCGCGGCCAGTCGAAATCCTCCGCCGCATAGCCGGTGCCGCGCAGCCCGATCTGCACCACTCGCTTGCAGTCGAGCAGGCCCTCCTCCACCGCGCGGCGGAACGGCGTGCCGTGGGCGATCTTCTCGCCGAACATGTTCTCGTTGATGTCGGCATGGGCATCCACATGGACGAGCCCGACCGGCCCGTGCTTCGCTGCCACCGCCCGCAGAATGGGGAGCGTGATGGTGTGGTCGCCGCCCAAGGTCAGCGGCTTGCAGCCGGCATCCACCACCTTCTTATAGAAACGGGTGATGATCCCGATACTGTCCGCCAGATTGTAGGGATTGATCGGCACGTCGCCGAGATCCGCCACCGCCAGCGCGTCGAAGGGCGCCGCCCGGGTCCCCATGTTGTAGGGCCGGAGATGCGCCGATTCCGCGCGGATCTGCCGCGGACCCAGCCGCGCGCCGCTGCGGTTCGAGGTGCCGATGTCGAAGGGCACGCCGATGAAGCCCACATCGAGCCCGGCGGCATCCTCGCGCGCCGGCAGCCGCATCATGGTGCTGGGGCCGGCGAAACGCGGCATCACGTTGCCGCCCAGGGGGTGCGCCAGCTGCTTCTTCACGTCGTCCATCGCGAGCCTCCATTACCTGCCCAGAGGCATAGTCTAGAGTGTGACGGCAAGCTGTGCGATCCTGTTGCGCTGGTCCCTCAATTGCATCGTCCGGCCCGGGCACCCGGGGCGGCAGGAGGAGCGGATGGAAGGGGCATCGGTCACGCGTCTGCTGGGCGCCGAGGCGATCGAGCGCCTTAATCGGCCGATTGAAAGCGCGCGCGCGCTGGGATCCGCCGCCTATGTGAGCCCGGAGTACTTCCGCCTGGAGCAGGAGAAGCTCTTCGGCCGCAATTGGACCGGGGTCGCCTTCGCGCACCAGGT
>DATKPX010000539.1:0-5004 GCA_035523855.1 Allostellaceae bacterium | reverse complement strand
CGCGAGCTGGTCCAACGCTCGGATCTGCTGATCGTCATCGACGTGCTGTCCTTCTCGACCGCCGTCGATATCGCCTTGAGCCGCGGCGCCGAAATCGTGCCGGGCGATCCCCTCGCCCAACATCTGAACGCGCTGGCGGCGGCGCAGGGCGCCATCCTCGCCGGCCGCCGCGCCAGCGGCGGCTACACGCTCTCGCCGGCCTCGCTGCAAACGATCTCCGCCGGCACGCGCCTGCTGCTGCCCTCGCCGAACGGCAGCGCGATCTCCGCCGAGCTTGCCAGAAGCGGCAAGACGGTGCTGCTGGCGAGCTTCCGCAACGCCACAGCCGCCGCCGAGGCGGCGCGCCGGCTGGGCGCTCGTATCGGCGTAGTGCTGGCGGGCGAGCTGATGCCGGGCGGCCGCATCCGGCGCTCAGAGGAGGACTGGCTCGGCCTCGGCGCGCTGGCGCGGGCGCTGATGGTGGATGGCAAAGGCCTCAGGCTCTCGGCAGATGCCCGGCGCGCGATCGCGGAGTTCACGCCGGTGGCCTCGGCGCTGCCTGCCCTCCTCGCCGAGACGCAGTCCGGCCGCGAGCTGATCGCCGCCGACTATCTCGAGGACGTACAGCTCGCCGCCATGCTCGACGTCAGCGACACTGTGCCGATGCTCGAGAGCGGCGTCTTCAAGGCGGCGGGCGCCGCCCGTCAGCCGGCGATCCCGCTGCGCCTGCCGCTCAAGTAGCAAGCCGCCGCGACAAGCTGGATCGCCGCCGCCGCCACGAAGAAGAGCGGTGTCGCATGGGAGGTCGCGCTCGCCGCCTGCAGGCGCAGCGCCCCGAATGCGGCCGGCGCGAAGGCATAGGTCGCCTGGCTGATCGCGGTGATGAGCGCCACCGCGCGGCCGACATCGGCGCCGCTGAATTCCGCCTGGGCGATGAGCGGCGGCAGCGAGGTGGCGTTACCGATGCCGGCGCCCACCAGCATCACCCCCAGCAACAGCAGCGGCACGCTGTCGCCCGCGGCAAGGATGAACGCGACGCAGCCGCAGGCCTGCACGAGGTAATTGACCGCCGCGACCTTGCGCCGGTCGGCGCCGGCCGGCATGAGCCAACCGACGAGCGTGCGGCCCGCGATGGCGCAGACGGTGCCGAAGGCGGCGGCGGTGCCCGCGAGCTGCGTGCCGAGCGCCGGCACCAGCAGCGAGAAGAGATGCGCGATGAGCCCGATCTGCGCGAAGAGGCCGATCGCCATCCCGCCCGCCAGGGTGAGAAAGCGGCGGCTGCGCCAGAGCCGCGCACCCGGCAGCGAGGGCGCGTGGCGAAGCGGCGCGCTCGCGGAGGCAGCGGCTGGAGCGTCGCCGTCTGGCGACAGCCCCATCTGCTCCGGCGTGCGGGAGAAATAGCGCTCGGCGAGGAACCAGAGCGTCATCACGGCGACGAGCCCGACGACGGCGCTCGCCAGCGGAAATCCGAGCGCTGCGATGGCGGCGACCCAGAGCGGCGAGAACACCACGCCGCCGATGCTGGCGCCGTTATAGGCCATGGAGAGCGCGGCCGGTCGCCGGCGCTGGAACCAGGGCGAGACCATGGCGTTGATCGCCGCGCCGCCGGTCATCGCCCAGCCGGCGCCGCTCAGGATCGTCGCCGCAAAGAGCTGCCAGGGCTCGCTCGCCAGGGCCCAGCCCATGATACCGAGCGCCAGCGCGATGCCGCCGCTCTTGGTGATCGCCGCCAGGCCGAAGCGGCGATGGAGCGACGGCAGGTTGGCGACGAAGAGAGCGCCGAGCAGGTAATGCGCGGTGACGGCCGCCGAGACCAGCCCCACCGACCAGCCCCGCGCGGTTTGCACCGCGTAGAGGTAGATGGAGCAGCCGTAGAACCCCATGCCCCAACCGAAGACCGCCACCACGAAAGCGGCGGAGACCACTTTCCAGCCGAAGAATTTCTTTCCGGCGGGGCGGGGCGGGGCGAGCGGCTGGGTCGCGCGGTCATCAGGCATGACCGCACTGTGCCGGCGGGGTGCCAGCGATGTTACGGCTGGGACCGAACTATCGCGACCGCCCGCGTGCTAGACTGCGCCGTTACCAAGGAGAAGGCTGATGGTCAGCACTGCATCGCTTGCGGAAGTGGCGGCGCTCGTCGGCGACCCCGCGCGCGCGGGAATGCTCACTGCTTTGCTGGATGGCCGCGCCCTCACCGCCACCGAGCTGGCACAGGTGGCAGGTGTGGCGCCGCAGACCGCGAGCGGCCATCTGGCACGGCTCTCCACCGCCGGTCTCCTCACCGCCGCCAAGCAGGGCCGGCACCGCTATCACCGCCTCGCCTCGCCGGAAGTGGCGCGGATGCTCGAAGGCATGATGGAGGTTGCCGTCGGCATTGCCAGACCCTCGGCGAAGCGGTTGGTGGTGGGGCCGCGCGATCAGGCGATGCGCCTCGCGCGCTCCTGCTACGACCATCTCGCGGGCACGCTCGGCGTTGCCATCGCCGACGCGATGATCGCCCGCGGCGTGATCGAGCTCGCCGCCGACGGCGGCGTGGTGACCGACGACGGCATCAGATTCCTGCGCGAGTTCGGCGTCGGCGACGCGCTCGAGGAGGCGTCGCGCAGCCGCTCGCGCCGCCCCTTCTGCCGCCCCTGCCTCGATTGGAGCGAGCGAAGACCGCATCTCGGCGGCGTGCTCGGCAAGGCGATCTCGGAGCGCTGCTTCGAGCGCGGCTGGATCAAGCGCATGCGCGGCACCCGCGCCATCGAGATCACGCCTCGCGGTCGGATCGGCCTGCGCGAGACCTTCGATTTCCGGCCGGATCGGCCTCTGAGCTCGTAAGCGGCTAACGCGCGGTCACCCGCCAGATCACGTCGCCGACGTCATCGGCCATCAGCACGGAGCCGTCCGGACCGATCGTCACGCCCACTGGCCGTCCGTAGGACACCTTCTCGTCCGGTGCGAGGAAGCCGGAGAGGATGTCGCGCGCCGGGCCCGAGGGGCGACCATTGGCGAAGGGCACGAAGACAAGCTTATAGCCACTGAGCGTGCTGCGATTCCAGGATCCGTGCTGACCGATCGCCATGCCGTCGGGAAAGCCTGGCAGCGTGCCGGCCGGCAGCCAGCAGAGGCCGAGCGAGGCGGTGTGGCCGCCGAGCGCGTAATCCGGCGTGATCGCTTTCGCCACCAAGGCCGGATCCTGCGGCACGCGGTCATCGACGGTCCGGCCCCAATAGCAATAAGGCCAGCCGTAGAAGCCGCCCTCGCGCACCGAGGTGAGATAATCGGGCGGCGTCTCGTCGCCGAGCCCGTCGCGCTCGTTGACGACGGTCCAGAGCACGCCGGTGCCGGGTTCCCAGGCAAGGCCCACGGCGTTGCGCAAGCCGCTGGCGAAGATGCGGCTGCTGCCGCTTTTCATGTCGAGCTCGTAGATCGCCGCGCGACCCTCCTCCACCTCCATCCCCTGCTCGGCAATGTTGGTGAGCGAGCCGACACCGGCATAGAGCCTGCTGCCGTCGAGACTCGGCAGCAGGCTCCGCGTCCAGTGGCCGGCAGGCTTGAAGGTGGTGATCCGGCGGCCTGGTGCGGTGATCCGCCTGGCGCCCGGCGTATAGGGGAAAGCCATCACGCCGTCGGTGTTGCCGACGTAGAAGGTGTCGCCCAGCAGCGCCATGCCAAAGGGCTGATTGAGCCCCTCCATGAACACCTCCTGGATCTCGGCGACGCCGTCACCGTCCGCATCGCGCAGCAGCGTGATGCGGTTGGCGCTCTCGCCCATGGCGGCAGCGCGCTTGAGCGTACTGACCATGGCGTAGTCGAAGAGGCTCTTCGCGCGCCGCTCCACGTTCGAGGCCTCCGCCACCAGCACGTCGCCGTTCGGCAGCACATAAATCCAGCGCGGATGCTTGAGACCCCGCGCAAAGGCATTCACCTTGAGCCCCGGCGCCGCGACGGGCAGCTGGCCCGCCGACCATCCCTGCGCGGTCGGCATCTTGAGGGTTGGAATGCTGCCCTGCGGCTTTCCCGCCGGAATCACCGGGTCGCTGCCCCAGGCGGGCTGCGCCTCCTTATCCGTCATCCGTCGAAAGGCGACGGCCATGGCGCCAATCAGCGCGACGACCTGTGCGAAGATGCCTGAAAAGCTCAAATGCGCTGCTCCCCCGTTTGGCGTGCGCACGACAGCCGAGCGCGCGCGATTCAGCCGCCGATCAGAGCGAGCCACTCCCGCTCGCTCAGGGTGGCGACACCGAGGTCCTTGGCCTTGTCGGCCTTGGAGCCGGCATCGGCGCCGATCACCACGTAATCCGTCTTCTTGGAGACACTGCCGGCAACATTGGCGCCGAGCGCCTCGGCGCGCGCCTTCGCCTCCGAGCGCGTCATCTCCGTCAGCGTGCCGGTGAACACTACGGTCTTGCCGGCGATCTTGGAGTTGGCGACGCGCGGCGCCTCGAAATCGCCGACCTCGACCTCTTTCAGGAGATCGTCCACCAGCTTGCGGTTATGCGGCTCGGCGAAGAAGCCCATGATGTCGGTTGCCATGTCCTCGCCGATGCCGTGGATGTCGTTGAGCGTCTTCCAGGCCTCGCTGTCGGGATCCTTGGCGGCGATCATGTCGTGGCGCCAGCGATCGAGCGAGAGGTAATGCCGCGCCAGCAGCCGCGCTGTGGTCTGACCCACCTGCGGAATGCCGAGCGCATAGATAAAGCGGTCGAGAGAGATGCGCCGGCGCGCCTCGATCGCGTCCATCAGCTTGCGCACGCTGACCTCGCCCCAGCCCTCGCGCTCGGTCAGCGCGTCGATGTGGCGGCCGAGCCGGAAGATGTCGGCGGGCGCCTTGATGAGCTTCTTGTCCCAGAGCTCGACGATGTGCTTCTCGCCCATGCCCTCGATGTCGATGGCGTCGCGCGAGACGAAATGCCTGAGCCGCTCCACCGCCTGCGCCGCACAGATGAGGCCGCCGGTGCAGCGGCGGACCGCCTCCCCGGGCTCGCGCACGGCGAGGCTGTTGCAGACCGGGCACTTCTCCGGAAAGACGAAGGGCTT